>NZ_BAAAMR010000021.1:0-99286 GCF_039529375.1 Actinomadura napierensis | reverse complement strand
GCCAGCGGAGCGGGAAACGGCCTGTCGGTCGCAACGGGGGTTCCAGGGGGTCGCCCCCCTGGGAAAACACAGCCCCCTGGGTTACTACAGCCTGCGGACGAGGACGGTGCCGATGCGGTTGCGGCGGCCGGCGATGGTCTCGGCCTTCAGGGACAGGGCGGGGCCCTCGCCGTCGGCGGGGCCGACCTCGGCGGTGGAGCCCTCGATGGGGACGCGGCCGAGGGCGTGGGCGAGCAGGCCGCCGACCGTCTCGACCTCCTCGGCGTCCAGTTCGACGTCGAACAGCTCGGCGAGGTCCTCCACCGGGAGGCGGGCGGTGACGCGGGCGGCGCCGTCGTCGAGCCAGGTCACCGGCGGGATCTCCACGTCGTACTCGTCGGTGATCTCGCCGACGATCTCCTCCAGGATGTCCTCGATGGTGACGAGGCCGGCGGTGCCGCCGTACTCGTCGATCACGACCGCCAGGTGGATCTGGCGGGCCTGCATCTCGCGCAGCAGCTCGTCGATCGGCTTGCTGTCGGGGACGTAGGTCGCGTCCCGCATGACCGAGCCGACGGTCTCGACGGTCTCCCGGCCGGGGTCCTCCTGGCTGCGGCGGACGACGTCCTTGAGGTAGGCGATGCCGACGACGTCGTCCTCGTTCTCGCCGACGACGGGGATGCGGGAGAAGCCGCTGCGCAGCGCCAGCGACATCGCCTGCCGCAGCGTCTTGCCGCGCTCGATGAACACGATGTCGGTGCGCGGCACCATCACCTCGCGGACGAGGGTGTCGCCCAGCTCGAACACCGAGTGGATCATCTGCCGCTCGTCCGGCTCGATCAGGCTGCGCTGCTCGGCGAGGTCGACCAGGTCGCGCAGCTCCGCCTCGGACGCGAACGGCCCCTCCCGGAACCCGCGGCCCGGGGTGAGGGCGTTGCCGAGCGCGATCAGCAGCCGCGGCAGCGGCCCCAGCACGCGGGTGACCGGGTGGATCACCGCGGCGCCGGCCAGCGCGATCCGGCCGGCGTGCTGGATGCCGAGGGTGCGCGGCCCCACCCCGATCACGACGTAGCTGACCACGATCATGATCGCGGCGGCGACCACGTAGGCGCGCCACGTCTCGTCCAGCCAGGAGATGCACAGGTCCGCGACGATCACGGTGGCGACCAGCTCGCAGCCGATCCGCAGCAGCAGGACCATGTTGACGTAGCGGGCCGGGTCGGCGACGACCTCGGCGAGCTTGCCGGCGCCGCGCCGGTTCTCCCGGACGAGTTCCTCGACGGTGACCCGGGAGACCCGGGCGAGCGCGGTCTCGGCGCCGGCCAGCAGGCCCGCCATCAGGACCAGGCCCACCGCCAGGGCGGACAGCCACCCCTGCGCGGTGCTCATCAGCGGCCGCGTTCCCCCCGCCAGGAGGCGAGCAGGCCGGCCTGCAGGCCGAACATCTCCTTGTGCTCCTCCGGCTCCGCGTGGTCGTAGCCGAGCAGGTGCAGGATGCCGTGCGCGGTCAGCAGCTCCAGCTCGTCCGCGGTGCCATGCCCGGCCTCCTTCGCCTGCCTCTCGGCGACGGACGGGCACAGCACGACGTCGCCGAGCAGGCCCGGGTCGGTCTCGCCGTCCTCGTCGGCGCCGCCGGACATGTGGCCGGGGCGCAGCTCGTCCATCGGGAACGACAGCACGTCCGTCGGACCGGGCTCGTCCATCCACTTCTCGTGCAGCTCGGTCATCGCGGCCTCGTCGACCAGCACGATCGACAGCTCCGCGAGGGGGTGCACGCGCATCCCGTCCAGGACGTGCCGGGCGAGGTCGGCGATCTTCTTCTCGTCGACCGGGACGCCCGACTCGTTCAGCACCTCGATGCTCACTGCCGCCCCCGCTTGCGCGGCGCGCCGCGGCCGCCGGCACCCTGCTTCAGCTCCGGCACCTGCGCCTCGTCGTAGCGGTTGTAGGCGTCGACGATGTCGGTCACCAGCTTGTGCCGGACGACGTCGTGGCTGTTCAGCCGGGAGAAGTGGATGTCCTCGACGCCCTCCAGGATGTCCTGGACGACGCGCAGCCCGCTCAGGTGCCCGTTCGGCAGGTCGACCTGCGTGACGTCGCCGGTCACCACGACCTTCGAGCCGAACCCGAGCCGGGTGAGGAACATCTTCATCTGCTCGGGCGAGGTGTTCTGCGCCTCGTCCAGGATGATGAACGAGTCGTTCAGGGTGTTGTGGGTCAGGAGGAAGTCCTCCGTGACGTACAAAGAGTCCGCCGCGGCGACCTGGATGCAGACCGCCTCGGCAGTGCCCTCCGGCTCGATCGAGTCGATGAACCGCATCGGCCGACCACTGCTGTTGGCGCGGTACTTGTCGGCCTTACGGGCGAGCCTGAACGGGACGATATCCGGCGGCAGCCGGATATCGAGAATGTAGGCATCGTGCCGATGATGAACGTCCCGGCCGCGGGCTCGTCCTGGCGAACGACCTTGCGCGTGGCGCGTTCGGTGGTAGGCGACACCACCGAGCGAGCGAACGAGGAACAGCACGTCGTCACGCAGGCGACGGGACGTGGTGGTGTACTGGATGCGGCACGATCGTGCGACCTGCGTCACCGGACCGCCGTCAGAATCGAGCAGTCCCTGTAGGACGGCGAGCCGAACCTGCGCTGTGTTGCGGAGGTACTCGTCCGGCACGAACCTGCTCTCCGACTTGGTCCCGCACAACCCGAGTCGGCGCATGACACCGGTGACCGGATTCTCGAGCGTGATGACCTGGCCGGGTTCGGCGACGCGGTTGAGCACGTAGTCCGGCCCGTGCTTGTGACGTACCGAGACACCCGGAAGCGCTTCGCCGAGCACCTCCGCAAGTTCCGGATCGGCAGTGGCGAATCCCGGCGTCGTAGAACCCGTCAGGCATCCGTCCCCCAGCAAAAGGCCGAGAGCATAGGGATCCATCGGTACGTCTTGTGCCGGGAAGGCCGCCGGCCGGCTCAGAAGCGGCAGCTCATAGCGATGGTAGTGGGAGGCGCGGAGGTTCCCGATCATCTCTTGGGTCGTGAGCACACGATGTGGCTTCCCGCGACGGCGGTCATCTCTTGTGGCCACCGCCCAGAGGTGATCGGCCGAGGCCAGGGTGGACGCACCGTCCTGGGTCGAGACCCGGAAGATCTCCTTCTCACCCTGTGGATAAACGCCCAGCACGGGGGTCGGTTCACCATTCGAGCCGACGACCAGGTCACCAACGGCCAACTCGCCGATCGGGCGGAAGCCCGAAGGAGTCAGGACTTTGGTAAAGACTGGTTGGCTCCTTCCGCGCATGTACGCCAGGGGGGCGACCTCGATGGTGCCGGCGGCCATCAGGCGCGGGATCGAGTCGGGGTCGACCATGTCGTGCAGCGCGTCGTACAGCGGCCGCAGGTACGGGTCGATCTTCTCGTAGAGCGTGCCGGGCAGGAAGCCGAGCCGCTCGCCCGCCTCGACCGCCGGGCGCGTCAGGATGATCCGGTTGACCTTCTTGTCCTGCAGCGCGCGGACGGCCTTGGCCATCGCCAGGTAGGTCTTGCCGGTGCCCGCCGGCCCGATGCCGAACACGATCGTGTGCTTGTCGATCGCGTCGACGTAGCGGCGCTGGTTCAGCGTCTTCGGGCGGATGGTGCGGCCCCGGCTGGACAGCACGTCCAGGGTGAGGACCTCCGCCGGGCGCTCGCCGCTCTCGCCGCGCAGCATCGCCAGGCTGCGCCCGACCGCGTCGGGGGTGAGCTGCGTGCCGTTCTTGAGCAGCTCCAGCATCTCGGTGAACAGCCGGGACGCCAGATCGGTCTGCTCGCGCGGGCCGGTCACGGTGATCTCGTTGCCGCGGACGTGCACGTCGACGCCGCTGCCGAACGCGTCCTCGACCGCGTGCAGCAGCTCGTCCCGGGAGCCGAGCAGGCTCACCATCGAATGGTCGTCCGGCACCACGATCTTGATCTGGGAGGGCGCGCCCGCACGGTCGTCGCGCCCGGTACGAGTTGACCTCGTGTGAGTTGATTCGACCATCAGCCGGGCCTTGCGGCCTCTCCGACCTGCCTTCTGTTCGCTCCGGGTGTCCAGGGTTGCGTTTCCATGGTACTGGGAGCCCCCGACGGAACGCCGCCCCTTTTGCGCGCGCCCACGCCGGGCGCGCGCCGGCCCCGGCGATCGCGGGACGGGCCGGACGGCCGGCCTCCGGCGGTCAGCCGGGCGGCCAGTTCAGGCCACGTCCGCCGAGCACGTGCGCGTGCACGTGGAACACGGTCTGGCCGGCCTGGGCGCCGGTGTTGAAGACGATCCGGTAGCCGGTGCCGTCGATCCCCTCGTCCACCGCGACCCGGTGCGCCTCGCCCAGCACCTCGGCCAGCAGCGCGGGGTCGGCGGCGGCCAGCTCGGCGGCCGTCGGGTGGTGGTCCTTGGGGATGACCAGCACGTGCGTGGGCGCCTGCGGGTTGATGTCGCGGAACGCCATCACGCGCGCGGAGTCCCGGACGACCTTGGCGGGCACGTCCCCGGAAACGATCTTGCAGAACAGGCAGTCGGTCATCTGTCCCCCTCTCAGGGCGGCCCTGGCCGCGTCCGAGATCCTATCGAGACCACCGCGGGGATGGCCCGCGACGCCCCAAGATCGCTAAGGTTTCCGGCGTCGATCTCCGGTTGTCGAGCCGATTCCGACCGGCCACTGGTTAAGGTTGTCAACTCAGGGCGTACCCCCCGGTCCGAGGGCGTTGCCGCGCGCTCGCGCGGGTGGGGGAAACCCGATTCGATGCCGGCCCGGAGGTCGTCCGAATGGGCGGCCAGGGCACGGTGAAGGCGGCGGATAGGTGACCGAGGTCCTCAAGAACATGCCCTTTCGTAAACCCAACGGCGAGGGTGCGCGTCCCACTGACGTGACCGAGACCCTCGTGGCCAGGGGAACGGCGGGGGCCGTGGCCGTCGCCTGGGACGCCGATCAGGCGGTGACCGCGCTCTACAGCGCCAACTACCGCTCGCTCGTGCGTCTCGCCGCCATGCTCGTGCGCGACTCCGGGACGGCCGAAGAGGTCGTCCAGGACGCGTTCGTGGCGATGCACGGCGGCTGGCGCCGCCTGCGCGACCCCGACAAGGCCCTGTCGTACCTGCGCCAGTCCGTGGTCAACCGGTCGCGATCGGTGCTGCGGCACCGCGCCGTCGTGGAGAAGTACGCCCCGAAGGGGCTGCCCGACGCGCCGAGCGCGGAGGCCGGGGCGATCGGCGAGCTGGAACGGTCGGCGGTGATCGACGCGCTCTCCCGGCTCCCCGCCCGCCAGCGGGAGGCGCTCGTGCTCCGCTACTACGCCGATCTGTCCGAAGCGGAGATCGCCAACGCCATGGGCATCTCCCGCGGCGCCGTGAAGAGTCATACGGCGCGCGGCATGACCGCGCTACGCAACGTCCTGGAGCAGTTCTCATGACCACCGACCCCCACGACGAGCACGGCGAGATCCTCCGCCGCGCCCTGCACGCGGAGGCGGACCCGGTCACACCCGCCGACGACGGCCTGGAGCGCATCCGGGCCCGCATCGCCGACCCGCGCCGCCGGCGCTGGTTCGGCATGGAGCGGTTCGGCACGGCCTGGTACGGGCTGGACCGGTTCGCCCTGACCTGGGCGCGGCCCGCGCTCGCCGTGGCCGCCGCCGTGGCGATAGCCGGCCTCGGCGTGACCGCGCCGCACACGATCGACCTGATCCAGCACTCGGTCGGCAGCAACGGGCCCTCGAGCGACGACCGCAACGCCCACGCCGGCGACCATGTCGATTCCCGGGGCAACCCGATCGTGCCCGGCTCGTCCGCGCCGTCGCAGCCCGGCGCGTCCGGGTCGCCGAGCCCGTCGGCGTCGTCGTCCCCGTCGACCTCGTCCGGGCCCACGCCGTGCGGCTCCGGGCCGGCGGCCACCGGCGCGACGGCGTCCCCGTCGTCCGGCTCCTCGCAGGGCGGCGCGAAGGCGTCCGCCTCGCCGTGCCCGAGCGGCAGCCCGACCACGAGCCCGACGCCGACGCAGACGCCGACGACGCCTCCGCCGTCCACGCCGACGCAGCCGACCGAGCAGCCGACGCCGCCCGCCAGCACCCCGCCGGCCACCACCGCCGACCAGGGTTCCGGCGCCTCCGCGCCCTGACCGGCCGAGCCTTCTGACCGGCCGCCGGACCCGCCCGCGGCGCCCGCGGCCACGGCGGCGTCGCACCAGCGGCCGGCTGCGGCCATCAGCACGGACGCGGCGGCGACCCCGGCGGTCGAGGTGCGCAGGACGGTCGGGCCGAGCCGGACGGGGCGTCCGCCCGCCGCGGCGAAACGATCGAGTTCCTCCTCGGCGATCCCGCCCTCCGGGCCGACCACCAGGACGATGTCGCCGTCCGCTGGCGGCCGCACGGCACTGAGCCGCTCTTCGGCGTCCTCATGCAGGACGAGCGCGAGCGGCGCGGCGGCGATCCGGGCGGCGACGTCGGCGGTGGACGCGAGGTCCGCCACCTCCGGCAGGCGGCTGCGGCGGGCCTGCTTGGCGGCCTCTCGGGCGGTGGCGCGCCACCGCCCGAGCGCCTTCTCCCGCCGTTCCGGGCGCCACTGGGTGACGCACCGGGCCGCCGCCCACGGGACGATCCCGTCGACGCCGGCCTCGGTCATGGTCTCCACCGCCAGCTCGCCCCGGTCGCCCTTCGGCAGCGCCTGGACGACCACGAGCCGCGGCGCGGGCGCCGGCTCGACCCGGCGGGCCAGCACGTCCAGGGTGAGGGACGCGCGGTCGGCGGCGGCGACGACGCACTCGGCGAGCAGCCCGGCACCGTCGGTCAGGTCGACGCGCTCGCCCGGCCGCAGCCGGCGCAGCTCCGCGGCGTGCCGGCCCTCGGCGCCGTCCAGCACGACCCGGTCGGCGCGCAGCCGGCCCGGGTCGGCGAGGAACACCGGCGGACTCATCCCACTCCCCCCGGGCCGCCGCCCGCCCGCCCGCCGGAGGCCGGAGGCGCGCCGTCGCGGCCCTCGCGGTAGGCCGCCGCGGTGGCTCTTCAGTGCTGGTTGAAAACGTCCCGCAGGCGGGAGAACATGCCGCGCTGCCCCGGCGCGAACTTGCCGGGCGGGCGCTCCTCGCCGCGCAGCACGGCGAGCCGGCGCAGCAGCTCCTCCTGCTCCTCGTCGAGCCGGTTCGGCGTCTCCACGTTCACGTGGATCATCAGGTCGCCGCGGCCGCTCTCGTTGAGGTGCCGCACGCCCCGGTTGTAGAGCGTGATGACCTGCCCGGACTGGGTGCCGGGCTTGATGTCGACCTCCTCGGCGGCGTCCAGGGTCTCGACCGTGACGCTGGTGCCGAGCGCGGCGGCGGTCATCGGGATCTCGACCGTGCAGTGCAGGTCGTCGCCCTCCCGCTCGAAGATCGGGTGCGGCTTCTCGGCGATCTCCAGGAACAGGTCGCCGGGCGGGCCGCCGCCCGGGCCGACCTCGCCCTCGCCGGCCAGCTGGATGTGGATGCCGTTCTCCACGCCCGCCGGGATCTTGACCTTGACGGTGCGCCGGGTGCGGACCCGGCCGTCGCCGGAGCACTCGGTGCACGGGTGCCGGATCACCGAGCCGAACCCGCCGCAGGCGGGGCACGGCCGGGCCGTCATGACCTGGCCGAGGAAGGAGCGCTGCACCTGCTGGACCTCGCCGCGGCCGTGGCAGGTGTCACAGGTCTCCGGGTGCGTGCCGGGCGCGCAGCCCGACCCCTCGCAGCTGGTGCAGGCGACCGCGGTGTCGATGGACAGCTCGCGGGTCGTGCCGAACGCGGTCTCCGCGAGGTCCAACTCGACGCGCAGCGTCGCGTTGCGGCCGCGGCGCGCCCGGGACCGGGGGCCGCGGGACGTCGCGGTGCCGAAGAAGGCGTCCATGATGTCGCTGAACGGGAACCCGGCGCCGCCGAAGCCGCCGGCCCCCGCCCCCGCGCCGCCCGGCGCGAACGGGTCCGCGCCCAGGTCGTACATCTCGCGCTTCTTGGGGTCGGAGAGCACCTCGTAGGCCTGGGTGATCTCTTTGAACTTCTCCTGCGTCTCCGGGTCGGGGTTGACGTCCGGGTGCAGCTCGCGGGCGAGCCGCCGGTACGCCTTCTTGACCTCGTCGGCGCTGGCGTCCCGGCGGACGCCGAGGGTCGCGTAGTAGTCGTTGGCCACTTACGACCCCGCCAGGATCTGTCCCACGTAGCGTGCCACTGCCCGTACCGCTCCCATCGTGCCGGGGTAATCCATGCGTGTCGGCCCGAGTACGCCCAGCCGGGCCAGGGTGAGGTCGCCGACGCCGTAGTCGGCCGCGACGACCGAGGTCGACCGGAGCCCCTCGTCGGGGTTCTCGGTGCCGATCCGCACCGTAAGAGTAGAGGAGTCGCCGGTCTCGCCGAGCAGCCGCATGAGCACGACCTGTTCCTCCAGCGCCACCAGCACCTCCCGCAGGCTCTGCGAGAAGTCGACCGCGGCCAGGTTCGCCGCCCCGGCGAAGACGATCTTCTCCTCGTGGTTCTCGACGAGCGTCTCCAGCAGGACGGACAGGACCGCGGCGGCGACCGGCCGCTCGTCCGGGCCCACCTTGTCCGGCAGGTCCGCGACGGCCGAGGGCACCTCGCCGAAGCCCAGCCCGTCCAGGCACGTATTGAGCAACGCCCGCAAGTGCCCCACGGATTCCTCGGAGATCTTCCCCGTCTCGATGACGCGCTGCTCCACCCGGCCGGTGTTGGTGATCAGCACGAGCAGCAGCCGGCCCTCTGCGACCGGGACCAGCTCCACGTGCCGCACCGACGAGCGGGTCAGCGACGGGTACTGCACGACCGCGACCTGCCGCGTGAGCTGCGCCAGCAGCCGGACGGTGCGGCCGACGACGTCGTCGAGGTCGTAGGCGCCGGACAGGAACGTCTCGATCGCGCGGCGCTCCGCGATCGACAGCGGTTTGATCGTCGACAGCCGGTCGACGAACAGCCGGTACCCCTTGTCGGTGGGGACGCGTCCCGCGCTGGTGTGCGGCTGGGCGATGTACCCCTGCTCCTCCAGCACGGCCATGTCGTTGCGGATGGTGGCCGAGGACACGCCGAGGTTGTGCCGGTCCACGAGGGCCTTGGAGCCCACCGGCTCGTTCGTCGAAACGTAGTCCTCGACTATGGCGCGCAGCACCGCGAGCTTCCGGTCGTCAAGCACCCGGTCACCTCCTTCTGCACCTTCCACAGGTCCTCACGTCCAGATATACCGCCGACTGGGCGTTGCTGGCACTCCGTACTCCCGAGTGCCAAGTGTACGGCCCGGCGGGGACGTTCCGGGGGTCCGCGGCCGCGCTCGCGAGGGCGCGCGGCTGCGTGATCTTATCCTTCCCGTTAGGGTGCGGAGCCGTGCGGAGCAAGAACTACGGAAACGACGTGCTCGGCGGGGACTGGCGCAGGCCCCGCAAGGGACAGATTCCCGAGATCCCGGCCGAGCCGGGCCTGGTCGCCGAGGACCCCGACAGCGGCTTCTGCGGCGCCGTGGTCGGCTGCGACAAGTTCGGCGTCACGCTGGAGGACCGGTTCGGCAAGCGCCGCGTGTTCCCGCTGACCAAGGCCGGGTTCCTCATCGACGGCAAGCCGGTCACCCTCGTCCGGCCCGCCGCGGGGCCGGCCGCCCCGGCCCGCTCGGCGTCCGGGTCCATCGCGGTCAAGGGGCTGCGTGCGCAGGTCGCCAAGGAGAGCCGGATCTACGTCGAGGGCGTCCACGACGCCGAGCTGGTCGAGAAGATCTGGGGGCACGACCTGCGCGTCGAGGGCGTCGTGGTCGAGTACCTGGAGGGCGTGGACGACCTGCCCGCCATCGTCGAGGAGTTCGCCCCCGAGGAGGGCCGCCGCCTCGGCGTCCTGGTCGACCATCTCGTGGAGGGGTCCAAGGAGAGCCGGATCGCGGCCCGGGTGTCGTCCCCGCACGTCCTGGTGACGGGCCACCCGTTCATCGACATCTGGGAGGCCGTCAAGCCCGCGGCGGTCGGCATCCCGGCCTGGCCCCGCGTCCCCCGCGGCATCCCGTGGAAGGAGGGCATCGTCGAGGCGCTCGGCTGGGACTGCGAGACGGGCGCGGCCTGGAAGCGCATCCTCGGCTCCGTCAATGCCTACACCGACCTGGAACCCGCCCTCCTCGGCCGTGTGGAAGAACTCATCGACTTCGTGACGGCGCCGGCCCAGTCCTGATCAGGTCAGGTCGCGGGTCACGGCGTCGGCAAGGAGGCGGCCTCGGCGGGTGAGGACGGCGCGGCCCCGCTCGTAGGGCGCCGGGGCGATGAGGCCGTCGGCGATGGCGCGCCGGACGGCGGTCTCGTCCAGCAGGTCGGCCGGGCAGCCGTCGGCGAGGCGGAGTTCGAGCATGATCCGCTCGATGCGGCGGTCGCCGGCGCCGAGGATCTCGCGCGCGTGCGCGGGCGTGGTGCCCTCGGCGAGGCGGCCGGCGTAGGCGGCGGGGTGCTTGACGTTCCACCAGCGGGTGCCGCCGATGTGGCTGTGCGCGCCTGGGCCGACGCCCCACCAGTCGGCCCCCGTCCAGTACAGGAGGTTGTGGCGGCAGGCGGCCCCGGGCGCGGCGGCCCAGTTGGAGATCTCGTACCAGTGCAGCCCGTGCGCGCTCAGGAGCTCGTCGGCGATCAGGTAGCGGTCGGCCATGGCATCATCGTCTGGGGCGGCGAGTTCACCGCGCCGGACCTGCGCCGCCAGGCGGGTGCCCTCTTCGACTATGAGCGCGTAGGCGGACACGTGGTCGGGGTCGCATTCGAGGGCGGCTTCCAGGGACGCGCGCCAGTCGTCGTCCGTCTCCCCCGGCGTCCCGTAGATGAGGTCGAGGTTGACGTGCTCGAAGCCCGCCTTGCGCGTCCATTCGACGACCTGCGGGACGCGGCCGGGCGTATGGGTGCGCTCCAGGACGGCGAGGACGTGCTCGCGCGCGCTCTGCATGCCGTACGAGACGCGGGTGAACCCCACCTCGCGCAACCTCGCCACGTACGCCTCGTCCACCGATTCGGGGTTGGCCTCGGTGGTGACCTCGGCGCCGGGGGCGAGACCGAACTCGGTGTCGATGGCCGCGAGGACGCGCCCCAGATCGTCCGGCGGGAGCAAAGTGGGCGTACCGCCACCTACGAAGACCGTCTGGACGGGGAGGTCCGCGTCGCCGAGCACCTTGCGGGCCATGCGGACCTCGGCGATGGCGGTGTCGGCGTAGGAGTCGCGGCTCGCGCCTGGTCCGAGCTCGGTGGCCGTGTAGGTGTTGAAGTCGCAGTATCCGCAGCGCGTCACGCAGAACGGCACGTGGACGTAGAACGCGAACGGCCGTGTGCCCAGGCCGTGCAGGGCGCTGCCGGGCAGCGCGCCGTCGGCGGGTACGGGGGCTCCGTCGGGAAGCGTAGAGGGCACCTCTACAGTCTGCCGCCCTCGGCCGGATGGTCCGTCCGGGTCAGGCCTGGTCGAGCTTGCGGCGGAGCCAGCCGGGGATGTGCGCGTCGGTGCGGGGGAAGCGGTCGAGGTCCAGCGCGTAGGCGGACGGGGTGAGCGGCGGGGTGAACTCGGGTTCGCCGTCGTAGTCGAACTCGGCGCTGAACCGGCCGGAGCGCTCGATCTCCAGCCGGGCGGTGAACCAGGCGCCCTTGCCCCGCCGGTACATGACGCGGCGCAGCTCGTCCATCTTCCCGACGGCCTGGCCCGGCGGCATGGCCTTGCGGCGCTCGCCGTCGGCGTCCTCGACCTCGAAGGACGCGCTGTCGATGCCGACGGTGGCGCGGAACTCGAAGCCGAGCCGCTCCCAGCCCTGGGGCGCGGCGGACCGCAGCGCGCGCACGGCGCCGTTCACGGTCTCGCGCTCCTGCGGGGAGCGCAGGACCTGCTCGGAGTGGGTCACGCTCGAACCTCCGGTACCGTCGTGGCCGCTTGTCCCGGCGGAGGCCGGACCCGGGGCGCCGGGCCGTCCCCCTGGGACGCACTGCCCCCGACCGTACCGACATCCGCGCCGGGATCGAGCAGCGCCGGCCGTGTCGCGGCGAAACCGCCGGCCGCGTTCCGCGCCCAGCCGGGACGATCTTGGTCGAGCCGGGCGCGGGCGCGGGGGCGGCCGCGGCACGGCCCGCGATGACGCATGCCGCCCCTCTTGGGCGGATAGGGTCGTCCGAATGCGGAACGAGGGGCCGGTGGACTGGGGGCGCGTGCCCGCGCGGGTGCTGCTGCGCGGCGGCCCCGAGGGATGGCACTACGTCGTCGTGGACGACAAGGGCGCGGAGCGGCGCACCGAGGTCGACGGCCCCGGCACCCGCTGGCAGACCGGCGGGCGCCGCGACCCCGAGCCGCCGTGGTGGCCGCGCCGCCTCGCCGAGACGGCCGAGGGGCTGCGCGCCGCGATCGCCGAGCGGCTGACCGACGCGACCTTCTCCGACCTGGGCGCGGAGGCCGCGATCACCTGGTTCGCGGTGGACGACCCGGTCGAGTGGGAGGGCCTGGTCACGCTGCGGGAGGCCGACCCGGCGCGGTTCCCGGGGCGCGTCGCGCCGTTCGTGATCGACCTGGAGCCGGGGCGCGGGGCCCTGCTCCCGAACGCCCACCTGCTGTTCAGCACGCCGGCGACGGACGCCTGGACGACCCTCGCCGCCGTCGCCGAGCGGTGCGGCACGCCGCCGCCGAGGGCGCAGTTCCTGTGCGGATGGGCCGATCACCGCAGCGTCCGGGTGGGGCGCGGGGTGCTGTCGCTGTCGACGGAGCGGTCCGCGACCGGCGAAGAGCGGGTCGCGGAGATCTGCGGCACGCGGCGGTCCGGCTGGAGCGGCAACCCGGAGATGCGGTTCCGGCTGGACGGCATCGACCTGCTGGACGAGCCGGCGGGCGATGTGACCGCGCTCCTGTCCGAGCTGGGGCACGAGGTCGTGCGGCGGGGGCGGGCGGTCCGGCTGCCCGCGCTGGGGCTCACGCTCCACGAGCCGGACGAGCGCGCCGCGGGCCCGTCCCCGCGGCGTCATGACGGGCGCGAGCGGTTCGCGGGCGTGTCGATGCAGCTCCCGGCCTCCCTGGTCCCGCTCTGGAGCACCGCCTGACCCGTCGCGGCCCGGCGGCCGGGACCGGGCCGGCGGCGGGTGACCGAGTCGGCCGCAACGATCCCGACACGCACCGGGGACCTGCCCGTCACCGGGGCGCAATCCGGCCGCCCTAGGTTCGCCGATCATGAGCAGCCGTGCACGTCACACAGCCCTCGCCCTGACCACCGCCGCCCTCGCCGCCGCTCCCCTCGCCGCCGTCGCCGCCCCCGCCGAGGCCGCCGAGGCCGCCGCCCCGCGGACCCTCAACGTCCACCGCGGCGGGCCCGCCCGCTCCTTCACCTTCTCCGCCGGACGCGGCGGTGAGGCCCTGGTCGGCTTCACCGCGTCCGCGCCAGGCGTGTCCTGGGCGAAGAAGGGCGCCGAGTCCGCCGTGGTCTCCATCGCGGTGGACGGCCGCCACGTCACCGACCTCGTCGTCCCCTCGTCCGACCCGACGCCCCGCAGCCTCGCCCTCGGCCATGTCGACCGGGGCAGGCACAAGGTGACGCTCCGGTTCGCCAAGGGCAGCGCGCCGGCCGCCCGCAGCGTGCGGCTGGCGCGTCCCAGCGTCCGGATGCCCGCCGCCGACCAGCTCGTCCTGCGCTACGCGCCCGTCGTGGTCGGACGGACCCTGGCGTTGACCGGCGACGCGTACCAGAACGCCACCACCGACACCCCGCTCATCGCCTGGCACGAGACCAAGCCCGCCACGACCCCCGGCCACAAGATCCTCGAATACTCGGTCGTCTGGAGCAATGAGGACGGCGGTACGGACACACCCGCGCTCATGGCCCGCTGGGGCCGCACCACCGACATCGAGTGGATCTACCGCGTCGAGGTCGACGCCAAGGGCAACCGGGTGGACGGCACCGGCGTCTACCAGGCGCCCGAACACGCGACTCTGAAGTTCACCGGCAAGTACGAGGCCGACCATCCGCTGCTGCAGACGTGCACGGTGAACAACAACATGTGCGACGCCGTCACCCCGGACTCGCCGCTGCGCTTCATGCCGGACGTCACGGCGACGCGGCCGGACGACCGCACCCGCGAGTACGTGATGGACCAGCAGCCGTGGACGTACCGGGTCATGGCGCAGGAGATGCTCCGCGAGGGCAAGATCGAGAGCCCGTCCGACCCCGCGACGACGGCGGTCGGCGACCAGCGCACGTACCTGTTCGTCGAGTTCGCCAAGACGACCGGCGCCGCCACCGGGACCGGCTCGGTGCCCGGCGTGGCGCTCGGCGTGCGGTTGAAGTCCGACCCGTCGCGGCTCTACCGGTCCGACCACGACCAGCCGACCTGGTCGATCGACCGGGACGGGCCGGTCGCGACGACGGTCGAGCTGCCGGAGGGCACGACGGCGTCCGACGTCGCGAGCGTCGAGGCGATCCGGCGGCCCATCGGGCTCGGCGACAACGGCGCGCCCGCCACCGTCACCTCGATCAAGCGGGGGTTCTTCCTCGACTCCTCGTACCTGCCGCAGCAGTCGTTCCTGGACTGGACGGGCTCCGTCACGCTCACGCCGCAGAGCCCGTCGGGAGTCCTCTGGCGTCCCTGACGGCCCCGCGCCGGCGGCGGGGACGGGAAAGGCAGGAAACCGGACGAACTCCGGGCGCGTCGAAGGAGTCGTACACTTCGCCGACACCTCGCTCAGCGACCCCGGAGAGGACACCCGCCATGGCCTACGGGCCTCCCCCGCCGCCCGGCCCGGGCCCGCAGCCCGGATGGCAGCAGCCCCAGCAGCCGCCGCAGCAGCAGCCGTCCCAGCAGCAGAGCCCCTGGCAGCAGCCCGGATCCGCCTGGCAGCAGCCGCAGCAGCCTCCCCAGCCGGGCGCGGCGTGGCAGCAGCCGCAGCAACCCGGCCAGGCGTGGCAGCAGGCGCCGCAGGGGCGCGGCACGACGCCGATGCCGGGCCATTACGGCCCCGTCAGCGACGACGAGCGGACCTGGTCGCTGATGGCCTACCTCGGCCAGTTCCTCGTCGGCGCCATCGCGCCCGCCATCGTCTACCTCGGCAAGGCGCGCTCGCCGTTCGTCCGGCGGCACGCCGCGCAGGGCCTCAACATCGGCATCGCGGCGATCGCGGTCTGGATCGTCGGCGGCCTGCTCTCGCTCGCCGTCGAGGTCCTCATCTGGGTGCCGCTGCTGTTCACCGCGGTCGTGCTGTTCTTCCTGGTGTACGCCGCGCGGGCGGCCAACCGCGGCGAGTTCCGCGCGGTGCCCGCCGTCGTCGCCTGGCCCCTGATCAAATAGCGGCGCGCCCGCCCGGCCCGCCGGGCGGGCCGAAAGCTACTTGCGGCCCTTGTCGGCGGACTCGCCGCCGGTGGACAGCGCGGCGACGAACGCCTCCTGCGGGACGTCCACCCGGCCGATCGTCTTCATCCGCTTCTTGCCCTCCTTCTGCTTCTCCAGCAGCTTGCGCTTGCGGGAGATGTCGCCGCCGTAGCACTTGGCGAGGACGTCCTTGCGGATGGCGCGGATGTTCTCGCGCGCGATGATGCGCGCGCCGATCGCGGCCTGGATGGGCACCTCGTACTGCTGCCGCGGGATGAGCTCCTTGAGCTTCGCGGTCATCATCAGCCCGTACTCGCGCGACTTGTCCTTGTGCACGATCTGGCTGAACGCGTCCACGGACTCGCCCTGCAGCAGGATGTCGACCTTCACCAGGTCGGACTCCTGCTCGCCGCTCGGCTCGTAGTCCAGCGAGGCGTACCCGCGGGTCCGCGACTTCAGCTGGTCGAAGAAGTCGAAGATGATCTCGGCGAGGGGCAGCGTGTAGCGGATCTCGACCCGGTCCTCCGACAGGTAGTCCATGCCGAGCAGCACCCCGCGCCGCCCCTGGCACAGCTCCATGATCGCGCCGATGTGGTCGCTCGGGGACAGCAGCGTCGCCCTCACGACCGGCTCGTACACCTCGCCGATCTTGCCTTCGGGGAACTCGCTGGGGTTGGTGACGGTGTGCTCGGAGCCGTCCTCCATCACCACCCGGTAAACGACGTTCGGCGCGGTGGAGATCAGCGACAGGCCGAACTCGCGCTCCAGCCGCTCCCGCACGATCTCCATGTGCAGGAGGCCGAGGAAGCCGCAGCGGAAGCCGAAGCCCAGCGCCGCCGACGTCTCCGGCTCGTAGACCAGCGCCGCGTCGTTCAGCTGCAGCTTGTCGAGCGCGTCGCGCAGTTCGGGGTACTCGTCGCCGTCCACCGGATACAGGCCGGAGAACACCATCGGCTTCGGGTCCCGGTAGCCGCCGAGCGCGTCCGGCGCCGGGCGGCCCGCGACCGTCACCGTGTCGCCGACCCGCGCCTGCCGGACGTCCTTCACCCCGCTGATCAGGTAGCCGACCTCGCCGACGCCGAGCCCCTGCACGGGCTTCGGCTCCGGGGAGATGACGCCGACCTCCAGGGTCTCGTGCGCCGTCCCCGTCGACATCATCAGGCTCTTCTCGCGGCGCGACAGCCGCCCGTCCATGATCCGGACGTAGGAGACCACGCCGCGGTAGGTGTCGTACACCGAGTCGAAGATCAGCGCGCGGGCCGGGCCGTCCGGGTCGCCGACCGGCGCCGGCACCTCCTGGACGATCTTGTCGAGCAGCTCGCGCACGCCCTCGCCGGTCTTGCCCGACACCCGCAGCACCTCGGACGGGTCGCAGCCGATGATCCCGGCCAGCTCCTCGGCGTACTTCTCCGGCTGCGCCGCGGGCAGGTCGATCTTGTTCAGCACGGGGATCAGGTGCAGGTCGGCCTCGAGGGCCAGGTACAGGTTGGCGAGCGTCTGCGCCTCGATGCCCTGCGCCGCGTCCACCAGCAGCACGGCGCCCTCGCACGCCGCCAGCGACCGCGACACCTCGTAGGAGAAGTCGACGTGGCCGGGCGTGTCGATCAGGTTCAGCACGTAGTCGGTGCCGCCCGAGCTCCAGGGCAGCCGGACGGCCTGACTCTTGATCGTGATGCCGCGCTCGCGCTCGATGTCCATCCGGTCGAGGTACTGGGCGCGCATCTGGCGCTCCTCGACCACGCCGGTCAGCTGCAGCATGCGGTCCGCGAGCGTCGACTTGCCATGGTCGATGTGCGCGATGATGCAGAAATTGCGGATGATCGCGGGATCGGTCTTGTCAGGCTCAGGCGCTGGCACCGGGGTCCGTTCGCAAATTCACTGGTGGACAATGATTCCGTACGTCCCATAGTCCCATGCCGGGCGCGATGCTCAGTGCACGCCCTCCGGAGCGGCTCCCGCACGCCCGCATCCAGCCGGTTCGCGGTGCGCGAGCGCGGTTGGTAAGCTGTGCGACTGCGTGTGGCGTAGCGTCGTGCCCCGGGGGCACCGTCCGCCCCCCGTCAGACATCCCTGTTCGCGCCTGCCGAGTCGGCAGGCCATGATCGCAACCAAGGCTGAGGCACTACGACGTGGCTAACATCAAGTCCCAGATCAAGCGGAACAAGCAGAACGAGAAGGCGCGCCTGCGCAACAAGGCCGTCAAGTCCGAGCTGAAGACCGCGATCCGCAAGTTCCGCGAGGCCGCCGAGGCCGGTGAGGTCGAGACGGCCGTCGCCGCGCAGCGCGTCGCCGCCCGGAAGCTGGACAAGGCCGTCAGCAAGGGCGTTATCCACAAGAACCAGGCCGCCAACCGCAAGTCGGCCATCGCCAAGCAGGCCGCGGCGCTGCAGGCCAAGTAGGCACGGCGCGACCCGAGGTTCAACGCGCACGCCCGGGGCCGGTCCATCGCGACCGGCCCTGACGCATGCCCGGAAACCGTCGCCGCGAGCGGCGGGCGAGTCGGAGAAGGCGGCGGGGAGGCGGTCGCGGACCCATGGACGCGCGGCGCACGGTGAAGATCTCCAAGTATCTCGCCAAGCACCTGCGGCACCGCCCCGAGCGCATCGGCCTCACCCTCGACGCCGGGGGCTGGGCCCGCGTCCCCGACCTGCTCGACGCCGCCGCGCGGCACGGCTTCCCGATCACGCGCGCCGAACTGGAGCACGTGGTCGCCGTCAACGACAAGCGGCGCTACGCCCTCGACGGCGACCGGATCCGGGCGGTCCAGGGGCACAGCATCGAGGTCGACCTCGACCTCCCGGTGGTCCCGCCGCCCGACCTGCTGTACCACGGCACGCCGGAGCGCCATGCCGAGTCGATCCGGCGCGAGGGGCTGCGGCCGATGGGCCGGCACGCCGTCCACCTGTCCGCCGACGACGAGACGGCCCGGCGCGTCGGCGCGCGCCGCGGGGCGCCCGTCGTCCTGGTCGTCGAGGCCGGGCGGATGGCCGCCGACGGCCACGAGTTCCGCGTCAGCGCGAACGGCGTCTGGCTCGCGGGCGCGGTGCCGCCGGAATATCTTCGCTGATCAGCCGGGCGTCCGCCCACGACGGGACGTGCCGCACCCAGTCCGGCACGTCGCCCTTCTGCGGCCCGAACAGGTACCGGTGCGGGACGACGTCGCGGATCGCCCGGTGCACGTCCAGCCGGTCGTCGATCATGTGGGTGATCCCGAGCTCCGCGCAGTGCAGCGCCTTCTCCGGCCGCTTCCGGCAGAACCGGACGTTCCCTCGGGGCAGCCCGGTCCGGCCGTAGAAGTCGTCGTGGTCGAGCCATGCCAGCGTCCGCTCGCGGATCCGGTCGCCGCACTTGGAGATGATCCACGCCCGTCCGCCGAACGCGTCCACGAGCCCCGGCAGGACGTCGTACACGCCGTCCGCCGCCGGGGACGCCATCGCCGCCGCGAAAGACCCGCCGAGGAAGGTCGTGTCGTCGGTCCCCGGGGCCGACACCCCCTGGATGACGCGGCCGAAGTCGATGCCGAGACGAGGTTCCATGCCTCGACCCTGGCCTCGCCGCCGCTAGAACGGAACTATCGATCAGTCGGCTGTCTATAGTTCAGCACTATGGAACTGAGCCGCCTGTCGACCGACGCGCTCGCCTCCTTCGCCGCGTTCGCCGACCGCCTCAACTTCACCCGCGCCGCCGAGGACCTGCACATCTCCCAGCCGGCCCTGCACGTCAAGATCCGCAAGCTCGCGGAGACCCTCGGCCGCCCCCTCTACACCCGGCACGGCCGCCGCATCGCGCTGACCCCGGCGGGCGAGGCCGTCGCCCGCCTCGCCCGCGACCTCGACGCCCGGGTGGCCGCCTTCCTCGCCGACCTCGACGGCACCGCCCCGTCCCGCCTCCCGGTGCTCGCCGCCGGCGAGGGCGCCTACCTCTACCTGCTCGGCGACGCCGTCCGGCACGGCGTCCGGCTGATCAACGGCGACCGCGCCCGCACGCTCACCGCCGTCCGCACCGGCCGCGCCGACCTCGGCGTCGCGGTCCTGGACGTCCTGCCGTCCGACCTCGCGACCGTTCCTCTGGCCGCGTACCCGCAGGCCCTCGCCGTCCCGGACGACCACCCGCTCGCCGCCCGCCGCTCGCTGGCCCTCGCCGACCTCGCCGGCGCGTCCCTGGCCGTCCCGCCGCCGTCCGGCCCGCACCGCGTCGCCCTGGAACGCGCCCTGCGCGCCGCCGAGGTGCCCTGGACGGCCGCCGTCGAGGCCGAGGGCTGGCCGCTGCTGCTGCACTTCGTGTCGCTGCGCGCCGGGCTCGCCGTCGTGAACGGCTGCGTCGTTCCTCCCCCGGGAGTCGTCCTCCGCGAGATCATCGACCTGCCGGCCGTCCCCTACTACGCCGTCCACCTGCCGGGCCGCGGCGACGACCCGCTCGTCGCCGGCCTGCTGACCAGGATCCGCACCGCGCTGAGCACCGGGAGCCCACCATGCACTTCGAGGTCACCGTCGACATCGACGCCGCCCCCGAGACCGTCTGGAACCTGCTGAAGGACGTCGAACGCTGGCCGGACATGACCGCCTCGATGAGCAGCGTCGACCTGCTCGACACCCCGCTCGCCGAAGGCTCCCGCGCCCGCGTCCGCCAACCCGGCATGCCCGCCGCGGTATGGACGGTCACGGCGTTCACCGAGAACGAGAACTTCACCTGGCGGTCTCGCTCCCCCGGCGTCACCACCACCGGCGGCCACGAGGTCCGCCCCGGCCCGTCCGGCGGCACCACCGTCCGCCTCACCCTCGACCAGACCGGCCCCCTGGCCCCGCTGATCGCCCTCCTGCTGGGCTCCCGGACCCGCCGCTACGTCACCATGGAGGCCAACGGCCTCAAAACCGCCGCCGAGCCCTCCTGACCACCCAACCCACCAAGCACCCCACCACCAACTAGGCCCCACCAACCCAACGCCCCGCCCCTGGCGCGCCCAAAACCCGGGCCGAACCGGCGGCACACGACGCCCACCCACCGACCACCACACGGCCACCGCCCACACGATGGGGTCCAGTCGGCCACCCACCGCACGAGGAACGCCATACGGCCACCGACCGCATGATGGATGGCAGTCGGTCACCGGCTGCGAGGGGGGGCGGTGGTCAGCCCCGGGCGGCGACGATGTCGGCGACGGTCTTCTCCAGCGCGTAGGCGGGGTCGGCGGCGCCGCCCTTCACCTGCGCGTCGGCCGCGGCCACGGCGGTCAGGGCACGCGCCACGCCGTCGCCCGACCAGCCGCGCAACTGCCTCTGCACGCGCTCGATCTTCCACGGCGGCATCCCGAGGTCCTTGGCCAGCGCGGCGCCGCGGGCTCCCCGCGGCGCGCCGCCGACCTTGGCCAGGCCGCGGACGCCCTGCGCCAGCGCACTGACGATCAGCACCGGCGCCACTCCCGTCGCGAGCGCCCACCGCAGCTGCTCCAGCGCCTCCGCCAGGTGCCCCTCGATCGCCTTGTCCGCGACCGTGAACCCGCTGACCTCGGCGCGACCGCGGTAGTAGCGGGCGACGGCGGCGTCGTCGATCTTCCCGCCGGTGTCGGAGACGAGCTGGCTGCACGCGGCGGCCAGCTCGCGCAGGTCGTTGCCCACGGCCTCCAGCAGCCCGCGCGCCGCGTCCACCGAGATCTTCCCGCCCGACCGGCGGATCTCCGCGCGGACGAAGTCGACCCGCTCCCCCACCTTGGTCACCTTCGGGCAGGAGATCTTGCGCGCCTTCAGCTTCGTCAGCCCGTCGACCAGCGCCTTGCCCTTGGCGCCGCCGTGGTGGACGGCCACGAGCACCACGTCCTCGGCGGGGTTCTTGGCGTACGTGAGCACCTCGGCGCTCAGGTCCTTGCCCAGGTCCTGCACGGACCGGATCACGAGCACCTTCCCGCCGCCGAACAGCGACGGCGACGTCAGCTCCGAGATCCGCCCGGGCTCCAGCCCGCCCGGCGCGAGGTCGATGACCTCGGCCTCCGGGTCCCCCGCCCGCACGGACGCGGCGACCTCGCCGATCGCCCGCTCCACGAGCAGCTCTTCGTCTCCCACGATCAGGATGATGGCCTCGACCGACACCCCAGCAGCATGCCACGCCCCACCCCCTCCCCGCGCCACCTCGCCCCGCGCCCCCCGACAACACGGCCCCCCAATCCAGTGGCGGGACGGGTCAGCGGCGGGCGGATCAGCGGCGGGCGGGTCAGCGGCGGGGGACGGCGGCGGGGCCGGCTCTGGTGCGGATGATGGCGATGTCTCCTTCCTGGTCCGTGCGGTGGACTTGGGTGTGAATGCGGCCGAGCAGCGCGAGGGTGGACGGGGACGGGTGGCCGTAGTCGTTGT
Organism: Actinomadura napierensis; assembly: GCF_039529375.1. Classification (NCBI taxonomy): domain Bacteria; kingdom Bacillati; phylum Actinomycetota; class Actinomycetes; order Streptosporangiales; family Thermomonosporaceae; genus Actinomadura; species Actinomadura napierensis. The sequence continues at coordinate 77,665 of NZ_BAAAMR010000021.1, read as the reverse complement.
CCCGGCCGACGGACACGAGGGAGATCGACGCGTGGGCGGCGGCCAGGAAGCGGGGGTCCTGGCTGCGGGATCCGTGGTGCGGGACCTTGAGCACTTGGACGCGGGGGACGCTTGTTTCCAGGGCGCGCTGCGCGTCGGTCTCGACGTCGCCGGCGAGCAGGGCGCTGAAGCCGGGACGCCGGGCGACGAGGACGATGCTGGCGTTGTTGATCGTTGTGCCGTCGTCCTGCGGTGACAGGGCCGGGCCGGTGCTCGGCGCGAGGATCGCGAGGGTGAGGTCGCCGACGCGCCATTGCCGGCCGGCGAGTGCCGGACGGGTCGGCAGGCCCGCGATGAAGCGGTTCTCGGCACCATCGGTGAGGGGCGTCCTGAGGACCTCGCGGACGGTGCGGCCGTGCCGTACGCCGGACGTCCCGCCGATGTGGTCGGCGTGCGGATGGGTGAGGACCAGCAGCGGCACGTCCGTCACCTGGAGGCGGGAGAGGCAGCGGTCGACCGGGGCGGGGTCGGGGCCGGCGTCCACGACGACGGCGCGGCCGGGGCCGGCGGCGAGCGCCAGCGCGTCGCCCTGGCCGACGTCGCAGGCGACCATCTGCCAGCCCGGTGGCGGCCAGCCGGGAGCCATCACCCGCAGGACGACGACGGCGACCAGCACGCCCGCCATCGCGGCGACCACGAGCAGGCGCAGGCGGGGACTGCGGAGGATCAGCACGGCGACGCCGCCGGCCAGCAGCAGGGTGACCGCGCCCAGCCCGCCGCCGGTCCACGGGATCGTCGCGTAGGGAAGCGCGGCGGCGGTGCGGGCGACCCAGATGATCCACCCGACTGCGAGGCCCGCTGGCCAAACCACTAGGCGGGCGAGCGGCAGCGACACAGGCGCGATGGCTGCACTGAGGGCGCCCAGAAGCGTCGCGGGCGCGACGGCGGGGGCGGCCAGTATGTTCGCCGGCAGGGACACCACCCCGACCTCGCCCGAGAGCATCACCAGGACCGGCGCCACGGCCACCTCGGCGGCCGCCGCGACGGCGAGGGCGTCCGCGAGCGGACCGGGCAGGCGGCGCGCGAAGCGTTCGCGCCAGGGCGGCGCGAGGACCAGCAGGCCTGCCGTCGCGAGCACCGAGAGGGCGAAGCCGTAGGAGCGCGCCAGCTCCGGGTCGATCAGGACGAGCAGCAGCACGGCGGCGCACAGTGCGGGCACGCCCTGCCGGGAACGTCCGGTGAACAGCGCGAGCAGCGCCACCAGTCCCATGACCGTGGCCCGCAGGACGCTCGGGTCCGGCCGCGCGATCACCACGAACGCGGCCACCGCCACGGCCGCGACCGGCGGGGCGCGCCGGCGGCCGAGGCCGGCGACGCGGCACAGCCACAGGACGGCGCCGATGACGATCGCCAGGTTGGCGCCGGAGACGACCAGCAGGTGGCTGAGCCCCGCGGCGCGGAAGTCGTCGGCGAGGTCCGGGGTGAGCCGGGAGGTGTCGCCGTCGACCATGCCGGGCAGGACGCCCCGCTGGTCGGGCGGGAGCCGGTCGGCCGCCGCGCGCAGCCGCTCGCGGACCCTCGCCGCAACTCGCTGGACCGCGGACGGACCGCCCAGCACCACCGGCGGGCCCCGCACGATCACCACCGCGGCGAGCAGCTCGGCACCGTGCGGCTCGTCGAACCGGCCGCGCAGCCGCACCCGCTGACTCGGCAGCAACCCGAGCCAGCGCCGGTCGTGCGCGATCAGCAGCACCGGCACGCGCACCTCGGCCCCCGCGACCGCTTCCAGCCGCGCCCGGACGATCACCATCGGCCGCCCGCCGCCCTTCCTGGCCTGCGGGTCACCGGTCAGGACCACCTCGGCCGCCGCCGTCCCGCCCGTCCGGGCAAGCGCGCGGACGGGCCCAGTGCTTACGGCGGTCGCCCGGAACGCGACCACGGTCGCGGACGCGGCCACGCAGACCAGCACCATCCCCAGCAGACGACGATCGAGCATCCGCGCCGTCCCGAACACGCCGCCCCTGTTCGAGAGCGCGCTCAGCTGACCGGTCGCCGGTCGCTCACCTCCGACCACCGATTCCCCTGACCCCCGCGACGCACCCACCGGCGCCACCGACGGCCACCGCCCACGACCACCCGACCCCTCCCCGGTCCCGACCGGAGAACCGACGGACCCGTCAGCTGACGCCCGCGACTCCGCCGCTGGTGCCACCGGTGGCCACCGCCCACGACCATCCGAGTCCTGCCCGGTCTCAACCGGAGAATCGACGGGCTCGTTCGCCTGCCACGATTCGCCTGTCGCCGCGTCCGGCATCGCGGGCGCGTCTTGGGCGGCGTCCGAGGTGCGACGCCTGAGCGCCGGCTCCGATGACGTCCGCTGCTCGCGATCGTCCGACCTCCCGGTGCCGAAGGCCGCTTGCTTTCGGTGAGGCCGTGCATTCGGTGCGTTGGATGGCGGGTCTTGAGGCTCGTTCGGGTTTGTCGGGGTCGCCTCTCCTGGTTCGGTGGGGTGTCTGGGTGGTCGGCGGTCTGGGGCGGGGGGTGCGGTGTTCTGGCGGCGGGATGTGGTGAGGAGGTAGATGGCGGCGGCGGTCGTGGTGGCGGCGACGGTCCAGGTGAGCGCGGCGGGGACGCCGATCGTCAGGGCCGCGGTGATCCAGGCGGCGAGGGCCGGGGCGGCGAGGCGGAGGTCGTGGGTCATACCCGCACCATCGGTTTCAGGTCGGCCAGGCGGCGGGCCCCGATGCCGGTGACGTCCTGGAGCTGGTCGACCGAGCGGAAGCCGCCGTGCTGGGTGCGGTAGTCGATGATGCGCTGGGCGAGGACGGGGCCCACGCCCGGGAGCTGGTCGAGCTGGTCGACGGTGGCGGTGTTCAGGTCCACAGGCGTTCCGGGGGCGGACGGAGCGCCGGAGGCGGGAGGCGCCTCGCCGGCCGGTGGTGGCACGCCGGGAGCGGGCGAGGGCATGCGGATGCCCACCGGGATCTGCTCGCCGTCCACGAGCTTGCGGGCGAGGTTGAGGGTGCCGGTGCGGCCGCCGGGACGCACGCCGCCCGCGGCCTTGATGGCCTCCTCGACGCGGGATCCCGACGGGAGCGTGACCACCCCGGGGTGCTTGACCTTGCCCAGGACGTGCACGACGACGGTGCCTGCCGGGCCGGCGGCGGGGACGGCCGAGGGAGACGGCCCGGACGACGCCGGGGCGTCGGCGGACGCCTCGACCGGGGCGGCGTCCGCGCCGGCGGGCGCAGGGGCAGGGCGCGGGCGGGCCAGCCAGAGGTACCCCGCCGCGACGAGGGCGGCGATCACCGCGATGACGGCCAGGACGCGCACGTTCGCCTTCTCCGGCCCCGACCGCAGCCGGGCGGAGGGCGGCTGCGCCGGCGTCGACTGCGCGGTCGGCGGCTGGGCGGAGGGCGGCTTCAGCCGGTCGACGAGGGTCTGGAGGCGGTCGTTGGCGGTCATGTGGCCGACGCTAGGCGCGCCGCCCCTCCGCCGGCAGGCCCGCCGGAAAATGTGGATAACCCCCGCCGAGCCCCGCCTGATCAGGGCTTTCGCGGCGAGGTCACAGGTGGGGTGCGATCACCACGCCGACCATTCCGGGGCCGACGTGGGCCCCGATGACCGGTCCGACCTCGCCGACGTAGACGTCCTCGACGTGCGGGATGCGCTCGCGCAGCCGGGCGGCGAGGACGTCCGCGCGCCCCGCGGCGGCGAGGTGCTGGACGCCGAGGTCGACGCGGCGGGCTCCCGCCTGCTCGACGGCGAGCTCCTCGAGCCGGGCGAGCGCCCGCGCGGACGTGCGCACCTTCTCCAGCGGCATGATCCGTCCGCCGGCGATGTCCAGCAGCGGTTTGACCATGAGGGCGGAGCCGAACAGAGCGCCTGCGGCACCGATCCGGCCGCCGCGGCGCAGGTGCTCGAGGGTGTCGACGTAGATCAGCGAGCGGGACATTCCGGCGCGGCGCTGCGCCGCGTCGGCCGCGGCGTCGGCGTCCCCGCCCGCCATCGGCGCGGCGGCCGCGGACAGGGCGGCCAGCCCGAGTCCCATGCCGATGGTCCCGCTGTCGACCACGCGGACGGGGACGGGTGCGTTCTCGGCCGCGAGGCGGGCCGCCGCCAGCGTCCCGGACATGGCCGCCGACAGGTGCACGGACACCACCGCCTCCGCGCCGGCCTCCGCGGCGGCCTCGTAGGCCTGGGCGAACCGCCCGGGTGAGGGACGGGACGTGGAGACGGGCCGCCGGTCCCGCAGCGCGCGGACGGCCTCGGCGCCGCTGATGTCGCCTTCGTCCCGCATGGCGCCGTCCAGGGAGATCTGCAGGGGGACGACGGTCAGCCCGTGCCGTTCGGCGAGCCCCGGCGGGAGGTAGGCGGTCGAGTCCGTGACGATCGCGACGGCGCTGCCCATGAACGCGACATTACTCCCCGGGGCCCGCCGGTGAATGCCCGCAAAGTGCGACGAACCCGGCTGCCGGACGGCGGTGCCGAAGAGGCGTCAGGGCTGGACGGGGACGCCGCCGCGCCACACCCGCAGCGCGCGCAGGCCGAACGCCCACGCGAACGCGCCCTCGTGGTCGGCGTCCCACAGCACGATGTCGGCGAGCATGCCCGGCGCCAGGGAGCCGCGGTCGCCGACGCGCAGGGCGGCGGCACCGCCGAGCGTGGCGGCGCGCAGCGCCTCGGTGACGCTCAGCCCGAACATGGCGACCGAGAGCCCGATGACGAGGGGCATCGAGGTGATGCCGCACTGGCCGGGGTTGTGGTCGGTGCCGAGCGCGACGGTGACGCCGCGGTCGAGCATCTGCCGGACGGGCGCCGGTGCGCGGCTGCTGTTGAGGGCGCTGCCGGGGCAGACGGTGGCGGTGACGCCGGCGTGCGCGAGGGCCTTGATGTCGTCGTCGTTGGCCTGGGTGAGCAGGTCGGCGGACGCGCAGCCGACCTCGGCGGCGACCTGCGCGGCGCCGATGCGCTCGTTGGCGCAGGCGTGCATGCGCGCCTTCAGCCCGGCGCGCTTGCCGGTGAGCAGCAGCGCGCGGGCCTCCTCGGCGGTGAAGTGGCCCTCGTCGCAGTAGACGTCGATCGAGTCGGCGCCCGCGACGGCGGCGTCGCCGGCCCACAGGCGGACGGCCTCGATGTAGTCGCGGCGGCGGCCGAAGAACTCCGGCGGGAGGATGTGGGCGGCCAGGAACGTCGCGTGGATGCGCGGCATGGACGGCTCGCCCTCCAGCGAGCGCAGCATCCGGATGTCGGCGAGTTCCCCGTCGCGGGTGAGGTGGTAGCCGGTCTTGGCCTCGACGGTGGTGGTCCCGGCGAGGATCCACTGCCGCAGCCGCTCCCGGACGCCGTTGCACAGGGTCCAGGGGTCGGTGCCCCGGGTCACGGTGACGGTGGAGTTGACGCCGCCGCCGGCCGCCGCGATGGCCGAGTGCGACGACCCGCTGGTGCGCATCGCGAGCTCCGCCCAGCGGTTGCCCGCGTAGACGGGATGGGAGTGGGCGTCGATGAGGCCGGGGGTGACCAGGCCGCCGCCGAGGTTCTCGACGTGGTCGACGTCGACGATGTCGTCGATGATCCCCGGGACGCTCTGCGGCAGGTCCGACGCGGGCCCGGCCCAGACGATGCGGTCGTCGTGGATCAGCACGGCGGCGTTGCTGCAGACGTCGGTGCCCGTCCAGAGCCTGCCGATGTTCGTCAACAGCCGTACCGTCATAGGGTCACCGACCTGCTCGAGACGAGGCGCCGCGCGGCACGGCACCGGACGCTGCGGAGGGACCCGGCGGTGCGGGGTGCGGAACTCGGGGGCGCGGCGCCGCGGGACGCGGCGGGCCGGCTGGTCGCCGTCCGGTGTTCGCACCTGCCATCGATGGGGCCACCTGCTCTCGATCCGAAACGCCGACTGGGTGCCGGCGATTCACCGTTGGAGGACCGGGTGATCGGGCGACCACCACTGGCAACGAGACCGGAGATATCGGTTTCGTCACGGTAGTGCACTGAAGGCCCGTCCGACAAGCTCTGGTCGGCGCTGGTCAGCCGACCGGACGTGACCCGCACGCCGATCGGCGCACCCCATGGTGTCCGGTCGCAGCGCATTGACAGCCATCACCCGCCCCCTAGCCCTTCGACCGTACGGATTTCAACGGAACCGTCAAGCCGATTGGGGAAGCTGTCACCGTTCGGCGACCAGGAACGCGCCTCGCGCGAGATTCGGACGGGCCCAGACCGTCCTTTCCGGACGACCTGAGCCCGTACGGCCCTCTCGGGGGCGGGTCAGACGGTCTGCGCGGCCACCTCGTACCTGGACAGCTCGGCCGCCAGGTCCTCCGGGACGCGCGCGTGCAGCAGCGTGCCCTCGGCGACGTGGTCCTGCTTGAGGACCTCGCCGCGCTCGTGCACCCGCGCGACCAGGCCGCCGCGCTCGTAGGGCACCAGGGCGCGCAGCTCGCTCTCCAGCCCGGGCAGGTCGGCCTCGATCGCCGCGCGCAGGTCGTCCATGCCGAACCCGGTGCGGGCGGAGACGACGACGCTGTGCGGCTCGCGGCGCTGCAGGCGGGCGATCGCCAGGTCGTCGGCCGCGTCCGCCTTGTTGATGACGATGATCTCGGGGATCCCGTCGGCGCCGATCTCGCGCAGCACCTCCCGGACGGCGTCGATCTGCGCCTCGGGGTCGGCGTCGGAGCCGTCCACGACGTGCAGGACCAGCCCGGCGTCGGAGACCTCCTCCAGCGTCGAGCGGAACGCCTCGACGAGCTGGTGCGGCAGGTGCCGGACGAACCCGACGGTGTCGGCGAGGGTGTAGCCGCGGCCGCCCGGCGTCTCGGCGCGCCGGACGGTGGGGTCGAGGGTGGCGAACAGCGCGTTCTCCACCAGCACCCCGGCGCCGGTGAGCCGGTTGAGCAGGGACGACTTGCCCGCGTTGGTGTAGCCGGCGATCGCGACGGCGGGCACCTCGTGCCGGCGCCGCTCGCCGCGCTTGGTGTCGCGCGCCTTGGACATCTCGGCGATCTGCCGGCGCAGCTTGGCCATCCGGGTGCGGATCCGCCGCCGGTCCAGCTCGATCTTGGTCTCGCCGGGGCCGCGGCCGCCGATGCCGACGCCGCCGGCGGCGCGGGCGCCGACCTGCCGGGACAGGTTGCCGCCCCAGCCCCGCAGCCGCGGCAGCAGGTAGTCGAGCTGGGCCAGCTCGACCTGCGCCTTGCCCTCGCGGCTCTTGGCGTGCTGGGCGAAGATGTCGAGGATCAGCGCGGTCCGGTCGATGACCTTGACCTGGACGGTCTCCTCCAGGTGCCGCAGCTGGCTCGGTGCCAGCTCGCCGTCGCAGATGACGGTGTCGGCGCCGGTGGAGATGACGACGTCGCGCAGCTCGGCGGCCTTGCCGGAGCCGATGTAGGTGGCGGGGTCGGGCCGGGTCCGGCGCTGGACGAGCCCCTCGAGCACCTCGGAGCCCGCGGTCTCGGCGAGCAGCGCCAGCTCGCGCAGGGAGTTCTCGGCGTCGGTCGCGGTGCCCTCGGTCCACACGCCGACGAGGACGACCCGCTCCAGCCGCAGGGCGCGGTACTCGACCTCGGTGACGTCGGTGAGCTCGGTGGACAGTCCCGCGACCCGGCGCAGTGCCCGCCGGTCCTCGAGATCCAGCTCGCCGGTCATGGGCTCGGCGTCGAACTCGTCGAAGGTCCGGTCCTCGTGGGTCTGGTCTGCAGAGAAAGGAAGAGTCATATGTCCTCGGTAGAACGCCGCGGCGCGGCCGTATCTTCCCCGCGATCGTCTCACGGGCCGTCGTCCCGGGTCACGCGGTTATCGCACGCCCGGCGGCGCGCGGGGCGTGGGTTGGCGCGATCGCGCGCGGGGAGGTCAACGGCACGGCGGGAGGGCGGCCCCGCTTTGACCGGGCTCCGTACCGCCGAGTAGCGTTACTCCGTAAGACAGAAGTGGAATTTCACGATACGAAAGGGCGGGCAGATGGCCGATCTGGAAGGTGTCGAGGTCGACGGACCTCTCGGGGAGCGGTACGAGGAGATCCTGACGCCCGAGGCGCTCGGCCTGCTCGCCGCCCTGCAGCGCGAGCTGGGCGGCCGCCGCAAGGAGCTGCTGGCGGCCCGCGCGGAGCGGCAGCGCGCCCTGTCGGCGGGCGGGACGCTGGACTTCCTGCCCGAGACCGCGTCCGTCCGCGCGGACGACACGTGGCGGGTCGCCGAGCCGGCGCCGGGCCTGGAGGACCGCCGCGTCGAGATCACCGGCCCCACGGACCGGAAGATGACCATCAACGCGCTCAACTCCGGCGCGAAGGTGTGGCTGGCCGACTTCGAGGACGCCAACACCCCGCTGTGGAACAACATGATCGAGGGGCAGCTGAACCTGCGCGACGCCCTCGACCGCGCCATCGACTTCACCGACCCCAAGTCGGGCAAGACCTACGCGCTCAAGGAAGACGCCGAGCTGGCCACCATCGTGGTCCGGCCGCGCGGCTGGCACATGGAGGAGAAGCACCTCCTTATCGACGGTGAGCCGATGTCGGGTTCGCTGTTCGACTTCGGCCTGTACCTCTTCCACTGCGCGCGCCGGCAGCTGGACAAGGGCAAGGGCCCCTACTTCTACCTGCCGAAGATGGAGAGCCACCTGGAGGCGCGGCTCTGGAACGACGCCTTCAACCTCGCCCAGGACTCCCTGGAGATCCCGCGCGGCACCGTCCGCGCCACCGTCCTGATCGAGACGATCCCGGCCGCGTTCGAGATGGAGGAGATCCTCTACGAGCTGCGCGACCACTCCGCGGGCCTGAACGCCGGCCGCTGGGACTACCTCTTCTCGGTGATCAAGAAGTTCCGCGACCGCGGCACCGACTTCGTCCTGCCCGAGCGGAACGCGATCACGATGACGGCGCCGTTCATGCGCGCCTACACCGAACTCCTCGTCCGCACCTGCCACAAGCGCGGCGCGCACGCGATCGGCGGCATGGCCGCGTTCATCCCGTCGCGCAAGGACGAGGAGGTCAACAAGGTCGCGCTGGAGAAGGTCCGGGCCGACAAGACCCGCGAGTCCGGCGACGGGTTCGACGGCTCCTGGGTCGCCCACCCCGACCTCGTCCCGGTCTGCCGCGAGGTCTTCGACGGCGTGCTCGGCGACAAGCCCAACCAGCGCGACCGGCTCCGCGAGGACGTCAGCGTCTCGGCCGCCGACCTGCTCAACATCAAGGCCACCCCCGGCGACATCACCGAGGCCGGCCTGCGCGGCAACGTCGACGTCGCCCTGCGCTACCTCGCCACCTGGCTGAACGGCTCCGGCGCCGTCGCCATCCACAACCTCATGGAGGACGCCGCCACCGCGGAGATCTCCCGCTCCCAGGTGTGGCAGTGGATCTACAACGGCGTCTCCACCGCCGAGGGCAAGAAGATCACCAAGGAGTGGGTCGAGCAGCTCCTCGACGAGGAGCTGGCCAAGATCCGCACCGAGCTCGGCGACGCCTACAACGAGCCCCGCTTCAACCAGGCCGTGACCCTCTTCAAGGAGGTCACCCTGGCCGACGAGTACTCCGAGTTCCTCACCACCCCCGCCTACCAGCAGTTCCCGTAACCGTGTTTTCCCAGGGGGGCGACCCCCTGGAACCCCCGTTGCGACCGACAGGCCGTTTCCCCACTCCGCTGGCGCTCCGTGGCGAAACAGCCTGTCGGTCGGCGGGCAGGCTCGCTCCGCTCGCTGCGCTCGCCCCGCGTGCCCGCCCGTGACCGGGGCTCAGGCCGAGGCGGCCCGATCTTGCCGTCCGCATGGGGGCGGGAGGATGGTGGAGGGGATGGAACCGGTACTGAAAGCGCTTGCCCTGCGGCTGGACGCGATGCTCGGGCCCGATCGGGTCATCACCGACCCGGTGCGGCTGCGCACGTATGAATGCGACGGCCTGACCAACCACCGTTCGACGCCCGCGATCGTCGTGCTGCCCGACACCGCCGAGCAGGTCGCGGCGATCGTGCGCGCGTGCGCCGAGGCGGGCGTCCCCTACGTGGCGCGGGGCTCCGGGACGGGCCTGTCGGGCGGCGCGCTGCCCCGCGCGGACGGGGTGCTGATCGTCACGTCCCGGATGCAGCGGATCCTGGAGATCGACATTCCCGGGCAGCGGGCGGTGGTGGAGCCCGGCGTGATCAATCTGGACGTGACCCGCGCGGTGCGCCCGTACGGGTACTACTTCGCGCCCGACCCGTCCAGCCAGCAGATCTGCTCGGTCGGCGGGAACGTGGCGGAGAACTCCGGCGGCGCGCACTGCCTGAAGTACGGGTTCACCGCGCACCATGTGCTGGGCTGCGAGGTCGTGACGCCGGACGGCGAGCTGGTGGAGCTGGCGGCGGACGGCCCCGGCTACGACCTGCTGGGCGTGTTCGTCGGCGCGGAGGGCACGCTCGGCATCACCACGAAGATCACTGTGCGGCTGACGCGGGTGCCGGAGACCGTGCAGACGCTGCTGGCGGCGTTCGACTCGATCGAGGCGGGCGGCACCGCGGTGTCGGCGATCATCGGCGCCGGGGTGGTGCCGGCGGCGATCGAGATGATGGACGCGCTGTCCATCGAGGCGGCGGAGGCGGCGGTGCGCTGCGAGTACCCGCCGGGCGCGGGCGCGGTGCTGATCGTGGAGCTGGACGGCCCGGACTCGGAGGTCGCCGCGCAGTTCGCCGAGGTGGAGCGGCTGTGCCGGGACGCGGGCGCGTTCGAGATCCGGATCGCCGCCGACGACGCGGAGCGCGCGCTGATCTGGAAGGGCCGCAAGTCGGCGTTCGCCGCGGTCGGCCGGATCAGCCCCGCCTACCTGGTGCAGGACGGCGTCATCCCGCGCACCGCGCTGCCCCAGGTGCTGGCGCGGATCGACGCGCTGTCGGCCGAGTCGGGCGTGCGGGTCGCGAACGTGTTCCACGCCGGGGACGGCAACCTGCATCCGCTGGTGCTGTTCGACGACTCGGAGCCGGGCGCCGCCGAGCGCGCCGAGGAGGTGTCGGGCGCGATCCTCGACCTGTGCATCGAGCACGGCGGGTCCATCACGGGCGAGCACGGCGTGGGCGTCGACAAGTCGCGCTACATGCCGCGCATGTTCACCGACACCGATCTGGACACGATGCAGATGGTCCGCTGCGGGTTCGATCCCGCTGGGTTGTGCAATCCGGGCAAGGTCTTCCCCACGCCGCGGCTGTGCGGGGAGGTCCCGGGCGTGCGCAAGGGCCCGCACCCGTACGAGGGAAAGGCGGACATCTTCTGATGCAGCCGTTGGACGCCCTGGCCAAGGTCTGCGACGACGTCCGTACGGGCGAGCCCGAGGAAGGCGTGCTGGGCGTGCAGCCCGCCCTAGTGGCCGCCCCCGCGTCCGTTGCGGAGGCCGCCGAGGTGATGCGCGTCGCCGCCGAGAAGGGCCTGTCCGTCATCCCTCGCGGTGCCGAGACACGGCTGGACTGGGGAACGCCTCCCGAACGCTGCGATCTGCTGGTCGACACCCACCGCCTGGACAAGCTGATCGAGCACGCCTCAGGAGACCTGGTCGCCAAGGCGGAGGCAGGGCTGCCCCTCGAAACGCTGGCTGAGAGGCTCGAGGAGAAGGGTCAGCGGCTCTCGCTGGACGTTCCGCTGCCCGGTTCGACGGTCGGCGGGACCATCGCCGCCGGCGCCGCCGGCCCTCTCCGCACGCTGTACGGGACGCCGCGCAACCTCGTCATCGGCCTCACGGTCGTCCGGGCGGACGGGAAGGTCGCGCGTTCCGGCGGGAAGGTCGTCAAGAACGTCGCCGGGTACGACCTTGGCCGGCTGTTCTCCGGCTCGTACGGCACGCTGGGCCTCATCGTGGACGCGACGTTCCGCCTCCACCCGGTGCCGACCGCGACCGCGTGGGTGACATGCCAGGTGGACGGCCCGCAAGAGGCGCACGATGCCGTCCAGGCCGTCCTGCACTCGCCCGTGGCGCCCAGCGCCCTTGAGTACATCGCCCCAGGGACGGTCGCGGCGCTGCTGGAAGGCGTACCGGACGGTGTCGTCGCCCGCGCTGGGCAACTCGTCGAACTCCTCGGCGGCAAGACCGACATCACGGAGAACGCACCGGACGGCTGTGGCGCCTACCCCGACGGCACGACTCTCATCGACGTCACCGCTCCACCGCCTTCGCTTAGCGACCTGATCGGTGTCGTCAACAGCTTGGGGAACGGCGTCGCGATGACCTGGAACGGCAGTGGACATGGACATATCGGTCTGCCGTCCGGCCTGAGTGCCGAAGAGGTGGCCGGAGCGCTCAGCGCGCTACGCGACGTTCTAGGCCGCCACAAGGGCGGCGCCGTCGTCCGCTACGCGCCACAGGACGTGCGCAGCGAGATCGATCTGTGGGGGCCCGTTCCGGCCCTGGGCCTGATGCGCCGCGTCAAGGACCAGTTCGACCCTGATCACCGGCTGTCCCCCGGCCGCTTCGTGGGAGGAATCTAATGAGCGCCCAGGACGACCTCCCGAAACTCCTCGGCGACTGCGTGCACTGCGGGTTCTGCCTGCCGACGTGTCCCACCTACGTGCTGTGGGGCGAGGAGATGGACTCCCCGCGCGGCCGCATCCACCTCATGCAGCAGCACGTGGAGGGCGCGCCCCTGAACGCCCCGATGGTGCAGCATTTCGACCAGTGCCTCGGGTGCATGGCGTGCGTGACGGCCTGCCCGTCCGGCGTGCAGTACGACCGTCTCATCGAAGTGACCCGTGCCGAGGTGGAGCGGGAGCATCCCCGTTCGCTGAAGGAGCGGGCCATCCGGGAGGCGATCTTCCGGCTTTTCCCGTACCGGCGTCGGCTCCGCGCCCTGCGCGGGCCGCTGCTCGCCTACCAGAAGTCGGGTCTCGACCGTCTCGTCCGGCGCAGCGGGCTGCTGGAGCGCATCTCGCCGTCCGTCGCGGCCATGGAACGCCTCGCGCCGCCGCTGGGGAAGGCGCCGCGGCTGCCGGAGTTCGTCGCCGCGCGCGGGGAACGCCGTGCCACGGTCGGCATGCTGACGGGTTGCGTGCAGGGCGAGTTCTTCCCCGGCGTCAACGCCGCCACGGCGCGTGTCCTCGCGATGGAGGGCTGCGACGTGGTGATCCCCAAGCATCAGGGATGCTGCGGGGCCCTGTCCCTGCACTCCGGTCGCGAGGACGAGGCGCGCGCCTTCGCCCGGCGGACGGTCGAGACCTTCGAGTCCGCCGACGTCATCGTGGTGAACTCGGCCGGCTGCGGCTCGGCGATGAAGGAGTACCGGGCGCTGCTCGCGGACGACCCGGCGTGGGCGGCGCGCGCCGAGGCGCTGTCGGCCCGGACCCGCGACCTCGCCGAGTTCCTGGTGGAACTCGGGCCCCGCGCGGAACGAAGGCCACTTCCGGTCACCCTCGCCTACCACGACGCCTGCCACCTCTCCCACGCGCAGGGCGTCCGCGCCCAGCCGCGCACGCTGCTGGGCGGCATCCCGGAGCTGACGGTCCTGGAGGTCGCCGAGCCCGACCTGTGCTGCGGGTCCGCCGGCACCTACAACCTGCTCCAGCCGGAGGCGGCCTCCGCATTGGGCGACCGGAAGGCGGTGAACGTCGACGCCACCGGGGCCGAACTACTGGTCGCCGCCAACCCCGGCTGCTCCATGCAGATCGCCACCGCGCTGGAGCGCCGCGGCGCGCACATCGCGGTCGCGCACACCGCACAGGTGCTGGACGCCTCACTGCGGGGGCTCGGCCGCGACGCCCTTGTCGGACGCACTTCGTAGGGCTCTGACCAGGTGGTTCCGCCGCTTCCCTGTCAAGGGCGGGCCGGCCGCCGCTGATCCGGCCGTCCTGTATCGTGTCTGGCCCCTGCAGGCAGGACGCGCTTACTGGGCCCGGTGCGGCCAGAGGGAGCACGGGAGAAGTGTCGAACAGCTACCACTCACATCGCCGAAGAAGGAAGAGCGGCGCGGGCCGGCTCGGCCTCGCCGGCGCCCTCACGGGCGTCGTCGGGATCGCCGCCGTGGCCGCCGGAATCGTCTATTTCCGGCCGGACGGCGGCGGCGGGAACACCGGCCGCCCGTCGCTCGCCAGCCAGGGCGAGACGGGCGCGCACAGCGGCGCGCCGGCGCCGAAGACGGGGCCGCCCGTCAACTTCACCACCCCCGAGGGGTACGGCTACAGCCTGGCCGCGGTGAAGGCCGGGACGGACCGGCAGCCGCTCGGCGCCACGCAGGCGCCGCCGTCCGGCACGACGTACGCCTACGCCGACTACGTCCTCACCAACAGCCAGCGCAGGCCGGTGCTGCTGGACTTCCCCGCCGACCTGTTCATGCCCAAGTCGCAGGTCCCGGCGGACGCGCAGGGCCGCTGCATGCCGCAGCCGGGCATCCCCGACGACCTGTGCACCCTCCCCAACCACAGCGCGATCACCGCCAGGCTCGGCGGGTCGAAGGCGCCGGTCGACGACGACGGCGACCAGATGATGCCCGCGGGCGCCTCGTACCTGGTGCGGATCGCGACCGATCTGCCGGTCGACGACGGCCTGTCCGCCGGCGAGCTGAAGATGTACGTGTGGAACGCCCGGTACACCAGCGACCGCAAGGGCGTCGAGATCGCCTTCCCGTAGTCAGCCGGGACCCATTGGTCAGCCGGGGCTCGCGAAGCCGATGTCCTGGTAGCCGGGCTCGTAGAAGCCGCGGGCGCCCATGTTGGCCAGATCCCCGCGGACCGCGACGAGCTGGGGGCGCTGGTACAGGGGCAGGACGGTCGCCTGCCGCCAGATGAGCCGGTCCGCCTCGTTCACAAGGACGTGAATCCTCGCAGGGTCGATCTCCGCGATCGCGCGGTCCATCGCGGCGTCGATGGCGGCCGTTCCCGCGCGCGCGTAGTTCTGCTGGACGCTGTCACCACGAGGACGCGCGAACACCGCCTTCATGGGCGACACGGGGAACGAGGTGCCGAGCCATGAGAAGGGGACGATGTCGAAGTTCCCGGGGGTGACGTAGTGGTCGAACACGTCGTCGGCGGGGACGGCGTCGATGTCCACCCGGACGCCGATGCGTTCCAGCAGCGCGCGCGTCAGTTCGCCTTCCTGCTCGCTGCTCGGCACTCCGGCGGGGATGACGAACCGTAGCGCGAGCGTCCGGCCGTCCTTCTCGCGGTACTTCCCGTGCCGGGCCCAGCCGGCCTGGTCCAGGAGCCGCCGCGCGCCCGCCGGGTCGTAGCCGCCCAGCTCCGCGGAGTTGTCCTGATAGCCGTCCTGGGTGTTGACGTAGAAGTGGTTGCCGAGTGTCTGGATCGGCACGTCGAGGCCGGACAGGTCGGATCGGGCTATCGCGCGCCGGTCGATGCCCAGCATGACGGCGCGCCGGACACGCGGATCGGACAGGATCGGGCCCGCCGCGTTGAAGGTGAAGTGCCGCCAGTCGGGGCCGCCCGCCCTGCGCACGACGGCGCCGGGAACGGCCTGCGCGCGGTGCAGCGCGCCCGCGTCCAGGCCGATGTCCATCAGGTCGATCTCGTTGCTGGCGAACGCGCCGGGCATCGCGCTGGTGTCCATCGCCCGGTACACGATCCGGTCGAGCTTGGCGGGCGGGCCCCACCAGGCCGGGTCGCGCACCACCGTGACCGTCTTGGCCGTCTGGTCGATCTTCTGCAGCTCGAACGGCCCCGCCGTGACCGGCATACGGTCGACCCACCCCGTGTTGAACGCGGCGGGCGTCGAGTAGGCCGTCGCCGGATAGAGCGGGCTGAACAGGCTCCGCCAGTCCGCGTACGTTCCCGCGAAGGTCACCTTGACGGTGTGGGGGTCGGCACCCTGCTCGACCCTTTGAATCTGCCGGTAGCCGGTGACGGTGGAGACCTCGTAGCGCGGATCGCGGCCGGACAGCGCGTGCGCCTGCGCGGCGAAGTCGCGATAGCCGAGGGACCGCCCGTCGGACCAGCGCGCACCGGGGTTGAGCCGGTAGGTGACGACCTGGCCGTTCCCGCGCCGCCGCAGCTCGGCCGAGCGGAGGTACTCCGGCACGGGATGCGGCACGGCCTTGTCGTCGGCGCGCATCAGGTGGGGCAGCAGGCCCTGGATCACCTGCTCGACCGATCCCTTGGTCCCGTTGACGTCGTTGAAGTTCCACTGCGCGGGGAACTCCGGCAGGGGCCAGCGCAGCGTGCCGCCGTTGCGGACGTGGTCGCGCGGGGTCGGGTTCACGTCCGAGGCGGGCAGCCGCCCGGACGCGCGGGTCGTCGTCTCCCCCGGCCCCGGACCGCCGCAACCGCCGAGGGGCGCGGTCGCGGCGAGGAGGAGAAGGGCGCCCAGCAGGCGGTTCACAAGCCGGCTCCGGTTTCGACGAGGGGTTCGATGAGGGGGTGGTGGCAGGCGGCCCATCGGTCGCCGTCCCTGTCGGCGCCCATGGGACGGGGCATGGGGTCGTGCTCTTCGCATCGGCGGGCGTCCGGCTCCGCCAGCGCCGTGTAGCGGGGGCAGCGCGAACGGAAGCGGCAGCCCGCAGGCGGTGCCGTGGGGTCGGGCGGGTCCCCGTGCAGCGGGACGCGGCGGCGGCGCCGCTCCAGGCGCGGATCAGGAAATGGCACCGCGTCCAGCAGCGCGCGCGTGTACGGGTGGGCGGGCCGTCCGTAGACCTCGCCGACGGAACCGATCTCCACGATGCGCCCCATGTACATGACGGCGACGCGGTCGGCGATGCGGTGGACGACCGCCAGGTCGTGCGCCACGAACAGGTAGGCGATCCCGAGCCGGTTGCGCAGCCCTTCGAGCAGGTCGATGACGCCGGCCTGCACGGACACGTCCAGCGCGGCGACGGGCTCGTCCAGCAGAAGGAGCCGCGGCTCCAGCGCGAGCGCCCTGGCGATGCCCACGCGCTGCCTCTGGCCGCCCGACAGGCCGTACGGGTACCGCGCGGCATGTGCCGGGTCCAGCCCCACCAGGTCCAGCAGTTCCCGGACGCGGCCGGAGGGCGCGCGCACGCCGTGCGCGGCGAGCGGCTCGGCGACGATGTCCGCGACCCGCATCCTCGGGTCGAGTGAGGTGAAGGGGTCCTGGAAGACCACCTGGAGGTCGCGCCGCAGCGCCTTGCGGCGGGCTGCGCACAGGGCGGCGGTGTCCTCCCCCAGCACGGCGACACGTCCGCCCTGCGGGCGGCCCAGCCGCAGGATCTCCATCAGGGCCGTCGTCTTGCCGCACCCCGACTCCCCCACGAGCGCGAGCGTCTCGGCCTCGCGGACGTCGAACCCGATGCCGTCCACGGCGTGCACGGCCCCCACCCGCCGCCTGAACAGCGTTCCCCGGTACAGGGGGTGGTGGCGGACCAGGGCCTCGACCTCCAGGACGACGGGACGCTCGCACCGGGGCGGGCGCGCGGGCGGCGGCACGGCGTCGGGCAGCGGGAAGACCTCGCCGGGCCCGGTTGTCGCCGCGGTGTTGACGCAGGCGGCGGTGTGCCCGGACGGCCCCACTGGCACCGGTTCGGGTTCCTGGCCGCCGCACGCGTCCACCGCGACGGGGCAGCGCGGAAGGAACGCGCACCCGCCGTCCCCTGCGGACGCGCCGTGCGGCGTGCCCTCGATCGCCACCGGACGGGCGCCCGCCGCCGTCCCCAACCGCGGCAGCGACTGCAGCAGCCCGATCGTGTACGGCATCCGCGGGCGTCGGTAGACCTCCTCCACCGGCCCGGACTCCACCGCGCGGCCCGCGTACATCACCATGATCCGGTCGGCGAACCCGGCGACGACGCCGAGGTCGTGGGTGATCAGCACGATCGCGGCGCCGGTGGCCTGCTGCGCGGTCCGCAGCACGTCCAGGACCTGCGCCTGCACGGTGACGTCCAGCGCCGTCGTCGGCTCGTCGGCGACGATCGCGACCGGGTCGTTGGCGATCGCCATGGCGATCATCACGCGCTGCCGCATCCCGCCGGAGAATTCGTGCGGGTAGGCGCGCGCCCTGCGCGCCGCTCCGGGGATGCCGACGAGGTCGAGCAGCTCGACGGCCCGCGCCCGCGCCGCCGCGCGGGTGGCACCCGCGTGGACCCGGATGGTCTCCGCGATCTGGTCGCCGACCGGATGGACGGGCGTCAGCGCGGACAGCGGGTCCTGGAACACCATCGCCAGGTCCTTGCCGCGCACCCGCGACAGCTCGGCGTCGGACCGTCCGAGCAGCTCGTCGCCGCGCAACCGGACCGAACCGGTGGCCCGCGCTGCCGGCGGCAGCAGGCCCATGATCGCCAGCGCGAGGGCGGTCTTGCCCGACCCCGACTCGCCGACGACGCCGAGCACCTCTCCCGCGCCGACGTCGAAGCCCACCCCGCGGACCGCGTGCACGTCCGGCGCGTACCGGACCGTCAGGCCCCGTACCGCGAGCACCGTCACCGCCCGCTCCGCCGTTGCCGGGGCGCCGGGTCCAGGACGTCGCGGAGCCCGTCCCCCAGCAGGTTGACCGCAAGGACGATCAGGACGAGCATCGCCGCGGCCGCCGCGAACGGCCACGGGCGGGCCGTCGCGGTGCCCTGCCCGGCGGCGATCAGCGTGCCCAGCGAGACGTCGGGCGGCCGGACGCCGAACCCGAGCAGCGACAGCCCGCTCTCGGCGATGACGGCGACGCTGACGTTCACGCTCGCGTCCACGACCAGCAGCGACGCCAGCTGCGGCAGGACGTGCCGGACGATCACGCGGGCCGGGCCCGCACCGAGGAACCGGGCGGCCAGCACGTACTCGCGCTCGCGCAGGGAGGCCGTCATGCCCCGCACCGCCCGCGCGGTGATCATCCAGAGAAACGCCGCCAGCAGCGGCACCAGCGCCGCCGCTCCGCCGCCGAGCGCCGGCGCCAGCACGGCGATGACCAGGAACGACGGCAGCACCAGGAGCAGGTCGGTCCCCCACATCAGGATCCGGTCGAGCCAGCCGCCCGCGAACCCGGCGACCACGCCGACCAGCGCCGCGAGCCCGGTCGACAGGACCGCGACGGCCATGCCGATGACCAGCGACCGCCGCGTACCGCGCAGGGTGAGGGCGAGGACGTCCCGGCCGCTCTGCGTGGTGCCGAGCCAGTGCCGCGCCGACGGGCCCTGCCGGAACGCGGTGAAGTCGGTGTCGTTCCATCCCCACGGCGACAGCAGCGGCGCCGCGAACGCGACCGCGCACAGCACGGCGAGCAGGACCAGCCCGGTGATCGCCCGCTTGTTGCGCGCCAGGCGCCGCGGCAGCCGCGCGGGTTCGGCGGGAGGCGGCGCGGGTGCGGGGCGCTCGGGCGCCGTGCGCGCCGCCAGTCCAGCGGTCACGCCACCGCCCCGCTACGGACGCGGGGGTCGAGCATCCCTTGCACGACGTCCGACACCAGCCCGGCGGACAGGACCCCGCACGCCGCCAGGCAGCAGATGGCCGCGACCACGTTGACGTCGCCGCGCGAAATCGCCTCGACCAGCCATTCGCCCATGCCGTGCCAGCCGAAGACCTGCTCGCAGAACATGCCGCCCAGCAGCAGGAACCCGAACGAGTACGCGAAGTAGGTGGTCATCGGGATCAGCGCGGTGCGCAGCCCGTGCTGCAGGA
The DNA here is from genome assembly GCF_039529375.1 of Actinomadura napierensis. NCBI lineage: Bacteria > Bacillati > Actinomycetota > Actinomycetes > Streptosporangiales > Thermomonosporaceae > Actinomadura > Actinomadura napierensis. The sequence goes on along the minus strand of NZ_BAAAMR010000021.1, from coordinate 58,183 downwards.
GGGCGCTGCGGTGCCGCAGCCCCTTCGCCCGCGCCGTGCGCACATAATCGGCGTGCAGGACGTCCATCATCAGGCTGCGCTGGTAACGGCTGTACAGCGCGAACTGTGTCAGCGCGATGGTGACGGTCGGAAGCATCAGATGCCGTATCCGGTCGGCGAACCCGCCGAACGCGCCGAACGGCCCGGACGCCGCTCCCGGGGTGCTCTCGCCCACCCAGGCGAACACGTGCATCCCCATCGCGTCGTTGGCCTTGGCCGCGACGACCTGCAACAGCACCGCCAACACGAACACGGGGACGGCCAAGAGCAGGTAGGACCCGAACGTGATGAACCGGTCGGCCGCACGCCCGTGCCGTATCGCCGCACAGGCGCCGAGCAGGATGCCCAGAACCGAGCCCAGGCAAGCGCCCGCGAACAGCAGCCGCAGGCTCACCCCCAGCCGCCGCCACAGCTCCGCGTCGACGGGACGGCCCTCCCACGTGCGCCCGAAGTCGCCGCGCAGGACGCCCGCCGCCCATCTGCCGTACCGGTCCGCCACCGGCGTCCGGTCGTTCAGGTTGAGCTCGCTGAGCCGCGCGTCGATGACGGACTCGGGCGGGCGGGGCGCGCGGCCGTCGAAGTTGGACCGCGGGTCGAGGGCGGCCGCGGCGAGCAGGTAGGCAAGGCTCGTGGCCGCCACGACCAGCACCGCGTAGTTCGCGAGCCGGCGCAGCAGGAACGCCGCCATGTCCCTCCTCCCGCCGCACGCACCGATCACCGAATGCTATGGAGTGATCACGTAGCGCGCGGGAGAAACGCCGATGGTTCCCGTTTCCGTTACCGGACCGCCACCCGCTGCCGGTGCGCACCGGAACTTCGCCGCGCCGCCGGTCATGGTTCCGCTCCGGAATGCCCTGAACTGGGACATCCGTTCTCAGCGCCCGGTTCCGCGGCTACCATCACGGCACGCGCCGCGGCGAGCGCGGCGCCGGCTCCCCCCGGACGCGCCTGTCCTGAGGCGGACGCCCCCATGTGTGCAGGACAAGGAGCTGGACGTTTTAACATTCCATTACTTTTGAATCGGGGGAGCTCACATGGAGACCGTCGAGCACGGCCGCGGGCCCGCGGCACGCGCGGCGGTCCCGCTCGCCCTGGCGGCCGTGCTCGCCGTCGCCGCGTCACTGCTCCTCGGCGCTTCCCTCCCCGCCGGTGTGCGGCTGGTCTGGTGGCATCCGGAGATCGTCATCGCCCTGTTCTGGACGCCGGTGGCCGCCTTGCTGCTGCGCCAGCGGGCCGGGCTGCGGGTCGGCTGGCTGATGCTCGGCTCCGGGTTCACCGCGGCGGTGTACGTCCTGGTGCTGAACCTCGGGCCCTGGTTCGCGCAGCACGACTGGTCCGGGGCCGGCTTCCTCAAGTGGCTCGGCACGTGGCTGTGGGCCGTCGACACCTACGCGCTCACGCTCGTCCTGCCGCTGATCTTCCCGGACGGGCGGGTCGTGTCGCGCTGGTTCCGGCCCGTGCTGTGGCTGGCCTGCCTCGTGCCGGTGGTCGTGTGCGTGCACCTGACGATCGATCCGGGCGTCCGGCGGTTCCACAACGGGGTGTCGGTCTACCCGTTCGAGGACATCCCGGTCGCGATCAGCGTGCTGATCCTCGGGACGCTGGCCGGGGGGCTGCTGTCGCTGGTGGTCCGGTTCGTCCGGTCGTCGCCGGACGTGCGGCGGCAGATCGCCTGGGTCGTCTACCCCGGCGTCCTCGCCCAGGCCGTCATCTACGTCGGGGAGAACAGCGCGATCGGCGACCCGCTGCGCGATCTCAGCATCGCCGCCGTGCCGATCTGCATCGCGATCGCCATCCGCCGCTACCGGCTGTACGACATCGACCTCGTGGTGAGCCGGACGCTGGTCTACGCCGGGCTGGTCGTGGTGATCACCGGCGTGTACTTCGCGCTGGTCGGCGCCGCGAGCCTGCTCGCGCACGGCTACGGGACGCTGGCGGGCCTCGCCGGCGCCGTCGCGGCGGGCGCGGTGTTCGAGCCGGTCCGGCGGCGGCTGCAGCGCGCGGTGGACAGCCTGATCCACGGCGAGCGCGACCCCTACCGGATCGCCGACCGGCTGAACCGGCGACTGCAGACCGCCGCCGACCCGGCCGCCGCGCTGGCGGCCGCCGCCGAGGTGGCCCGCACCGCGCTGCACGCCACCGGCGTCGTGATCGAGGTCCTGGACCGCGAGGGCCGGACGGTCTCGGCGGAGGACGGCGTGCTCGGGAACCGCCCGCAGCTCATCCCGCTGGTGTGGCACGGCGAGCCGGTGGGCCGGCTGCTGTTCGGCGTCTCCCGGCCGCCGGACGCCCGGATGTCGGGCATCCTCGCCCGCAACCTCGCCGAGCTGGCGAACGCGGCCCGGCTGACCGCCGACGTGCAGCGCTCCCGCGAGCGCATCCTGCGGACCCGGGAGGAGGAGCGGCGCCGCCTCCGCCGCGACCTGCACGACGGGCTCGGGCCGACGCTCGCCAGCCTCGCCATGACGGTGGACGCCGCGCGCATCACCATGAAGACCGACCCGGAGGCCGCCGACGCGCTGCTGGAGAACCTGCGGACGATGATGGGCCGCACCATCGGCGACATCCGCGAGTTGGTGTACGGGCTGCGTCCCCCCGCCCTGGACGACCTGGGGCTCGCCGGCGCGATCCAGGCCCTCGGCGGCGTCGTGGCGACCGGCGACGGGCCCCGTGTGGACGTCCATGTCGAAGGCGACCTGGAGCGGCTCCCCGCCGCCGCCGAGGTGGCCGCGTACCGGATCGTCCAGGAGGCCCTGACGAACGTGCACCGGCACGCCAGGGCGGAGTCGGCGGTGGTGCGGCTCTACCTGAACGGCGATCTGCACGTGACCGTCGACGACGACGGTGTGGGGCTTCCCCCGCAGCTGCGTTCCGGCATCGGCATGTCGTCCATGCGCGAGCGCGCGGCCGAACTCGGCGGTTCCTGCACGGTGGGGCCGGGGCCCAAGGGAGGGACGCTGGTCCGTGCCCGGCTGCCCGTCAACGGCGCTCGGAACTGAGAGGACCTTCGTGGGATCCGGCGGCCGGCTGCGGCTCTCCGCGGGCCTCCCGGGTGGGAGGGCCGGTGACCGCCCCCCGCCAAGAAGGTCGCCACCGGCCCTCGGGCTCCGTACGGCGCCGGGGCTCCCATCCCGGTTCCATACGGGCCATTCACCAGAGGGTGTGCAAGAGAGAAGTTATGCGGCCCGCGGTCCCGTTGCAGAGGGACACTTGTCCCGATCGATCCGGGACCGCGCCGGACGCGCCGTCTGCCCTGGTCGGGGCGGACTCGACTAGATCCAGCCCGGCCGGGTCTCGCCCTCGGCGACCAGGACCGCCGGGCCCCGCAGGTGGCTGGTCCCGCCGTCGAGCGTGACGGTCAGCCGCCCGCCGAGGACGTCCACGGTCCACTCGCCGGGCCCGGTCGTGCCTGCGGCCGCCGCCACGGCGGCGGCCACGGTGCCCGTGCCGCAGGAGCGCGTCTCGCCGGAACCGCGCTCGTACACGCGCATCTCCAGGTGCCGCTCCCCCACGGGCCGGTAGAACTCGACGTTCACCCCGTCCGGGAACGCCTGGGGATCGAATTCCGGGGCGCGCGACAGGTCGAGGGCGGCGACGGGAAGGTACACAGGGCACGCGAGGTGCGGGTTCCCCATGGAGACCCGTTCGCCGCGGAACACGGCACCCGCGAGCGACGCCTCACCGGGACCGAGCGGTACGGGCGTGCCCATGTCGACGCTCACGTCACCGGACGGCCCGAGCGTCACGTGCTTGAGACCGCCCCGCGTGGCGATGTCCCACTCCCCTGGGGCGGCGAGACCGGAGTCGACGAGGTAGCGGGCGAACACGCGGACGCCGTTGCCGCACATCTCGGCGATGCTGCCGTCGGCGTTGCGGTAGTCCATGAACCACTCCGCGCCATCAAGAGCCTCGGTGCCGCCGGACCCATCGATGTCGCCGAGGTCCATCGCCTTCGTGCGGACGACCCGGAGGATCCCGTCCGCGCCGATGCCGGCGCGGCGGTCGCACAGCCGCACCACCGCGTCCGCCGTGAGATCCAGCACGCCGTCCGGGTCGGGCAGGATCACGAAGTCGTTCTCGGTGCCATGCCCCTTAACAAACCGCATACCTCGATCGTATGGCCTGGGGCGGACACCTCATCCGACCAGTGCGAGGGCCCGCTCCACCAGGTCGGGGGCGTCGTGGGGAAGCCAGTGGACGCGGGGGTCCCGGCGGAACCACGACTCCTGGCGGCGCGCGAAACGCCGCGTCGTCCGGATCGTCTCCTCCTTGGCGTGCTCCTCCGTCCACTCCCCGGCCAGGTACCGGAGCACCTGGGCGTAGCCGAGGGCGCGGCCTGCCGTCAGGCCGTTCCGCAGCCCCTGCTTCTCCAGGGCGCGGACCTCGTCCACCAGCCCGGCGTCCCACATCCGTTGCACGCGCAGGGCGATCCGCTCGTCCAGCTTCTCGCGCGGCACGCTCAACCCGATCTGCACCACCGCGTCGTAGCGGTAGGTGTGCTCCGGCAAGGTGGCGGTGAACGGACGGCCGGAGATCTCGATGACCTCCAGAGCGCGGACGATGCGGCGCCCGTTGCTCGGCAGGATCGCGTCGGCCGCCGCCGGGTCCAGGTCGCGGAGGCGGGCGTGCAGGACAGCCGGCCCCTCCCGCTCCAGTTCGTCCTCCAGGCGCGCCCGGACGGCCGGGTCCGTCCCGGGGAACTCCAGCCGGTCCAAGGCGGCGCGCACGTAGAGCCCGGATCCCCCGACCAGGACGGGGACATGTCCGCGCGCGCGGACCGCCGCGACCGCGTCCGCGCTGAGCCGCTGGTACTCGGCGACGCTCGCCGTCTCCGTGACGTCCCAGACGTCCAGCAGGTGGTGCGGGATCCCGCGCATCTCGGCCGGCGCCAGCTTCGCCGTGCCGATGTCCATGCCGCGGTAGAGCTGCATCGAATCGGCGTTGACGGCCTCCCCGCCGAGGCGGAGCGCCAGTTCCACGGCGAGGTCGGACTTGCCGGCGGCCGTCGCCCCCACGACCGCGATCACATCTGGAGAGGTCACGAATGCAATTGTGGCAACAGAGTGGGTATGGCCCTGCGCGTACGGGCTCCCCACCGGGCCGCACCGGCCCGCGGGAGCCGCCGAACCGAGGGATCCGGGGGCACACGAATGTCCTTCATCGACAAGGTCAAGGAAATGCTGGGCCAGCACCCCGACCAGGCCAGGTCGGGCGTGGAGAAGGCCGGGGACATGTTCGACCAGAAGACCGGCGGCAAGTACGCCGACAAGGTCGACAAGGCCCAGGACAAGGCGGGCGACTACATCGACCGCGGCAACGACCGCGGCAACGAGGGCGGCACCGGCGGCGGTATGCCGGGCGCCAACAAGCCCCACTAGACCGCCGTACGGTCACTCCTCGACCAGCTCGCAACGAAGTAACCGACCCCGTACGGCGCGTCGTCGGCCAGTAGCGAGGCCGTGAAACCGGCCGGTGCCGCGGCCGTGGCAGCGCCCGCGAGCACCTGCCACGCCGCGCGCCCGGCCGCCTGGAGTTCCCGCGACACGCCGGGATCCAGCGCGGCGAGGGCGGCGGCGTCGCCTTTGCCGAGCGCACAGGCGACACGCTCGTCGTAGGGCTGCGCCCGCTCGTCGAGATAGCCGGGCGCCTTCTCCGTCCGGCACGCGGACCCGTCGCCCATCACCAGCAGCGCGACGCGCTCCGCCGATCCGGCCAGCTCGGCGCCCAAGCGCAGGCAGTCGCCTGGATCCGCGTCGAACGCGATGGACCGGTAGCGCGCGTCCGCGGCCAGGCCGTGCTGTTCGAGCAGCCAGGACCCGATGGTGAGGGACAGCGGCAGCGCCTCGCCGCCGTACCCGTCCGCCGGATCGGCGGGGCTCGTCCAGTCGAGGCCGTACGGGCGCAGGGTCGCGTAGGCGCCGGCGCCGTAGGCGCGCGTCTCCGAGGCCCCGCCCACGACGATCAGGGCGTCCGCTGTGCCGTCCCCGCCGCCCGCGTCGAGCCGGCGGACGGCCTCGTCGCATGCGGCGCGCAGACCGTCCAGCTCCGCCGCGGCTCCCACCGCCAGGGCGGGTACCAGGATGGGCGGATGCGGGCAGACCGCCGCCGAGATCAGCATTGCGTTCCCACAACTTCGGCCCAGCGCTCCGCGTCCCGAGCGATCATGCCGGCGTCGAGGCCTGGACGGCGCAGCCCGGTGCGGCGGCCTGGCCCTGTGCCGGGCGGCCGATCGTCGGCATGCCCAGCGTGACGCCCTTCGGCCCCTCGGCCTGGCGCGCCTCCCACGCGTCGCCCGCCCGCGTACGGCGGACGTACTGGACCGGCTTGTCGGCCACCAGGTGATGGGGCGCCGCATAGGTCACCTCGACGGTGACCATGTCGCCGGGGCGGACGGGCTCGTCCGGCGCCCGGAAGTGGACCAGGCGGTTGTCGGACGCGCGGCCCGACAGGCGGCGGGTCTCCTCGTCCTTGCGGCCCTCGCCCTCGGCCACGAGGACCTCCAGGGTGCGGCCGAGCTGCTTCTTGTTCTCCGACCAGGAGATCTCCTCCTGGAGGGCGACGAGCCGCTCGTACCGCTCCTGCACGACCGCCTTGGGCAGCTGCCCGTCCATGGTGGCGGCGGGCGTCCCCGGGCGCTTGGAGTACTGGAACGTGAACGCCGAGGAGAACCGCGCCTCGCGCACCACGTGCAAGGTCTGCTCGAAGTCCGCCTCGGTCTCGCCCGGGAAGCCCACGATGATGTCGGTGGTGATCGCCGCGTCCGGGATGGCGGCCCGCACCTTCTCGATGATGCCGAGATAGCGCTCCTGCCGGTACGAGCGGCGCATCGCCCGCAGCACCGCGTCCGAGCCGGACTGCAGCGGCATGTGCAGGGACGGCATGACGTTCGGGGTCTCGGCCATCGCCGCGATCACGTCGTCGGTGAAGTCCTTGGGGTGCGGTGAGGTGAACCGGACCCGCTCCAGGCCGTCCACGTTCCCGCACGCGCGCAGCAGGCCCGCGAAAGCGGAGGAACCGTCGGCGGTCATCGCGCGCACCTCGTCCGGTGCGGCGGACAGCGCGCCGAAGCCCGAGCCGTAGGCGTTGACGTTCTGCCCCAGCAGCGTGATCTCCAGGACGCCCTCGCCCACCAGCGCCTCGATCTCGGCGAGGATCTCCCCGGGGCGGCGGTCCTTCTCCTTGCCGCGCAGCGACGGGACGATGCAGAACGTGCACGTGTTGTTGCAGCCCACGGAGATCGACACCCAGGCCGCGTAAGGCGACTCGCGGCGCGTCGGCAGTGTCGAGGGGAAGGTCACCAGCGACTCTTCGATCTCGACCTGCGCCTCGCTCTGCACCCGCGACCGCTCCAGCAGCGCGGGCAGCGCCCCGATGTTGTGGGTGCCGAACACCACGTCCACCCAGGGGGCGCGCTTGACGATGGTGTCGCGGTCCTTCTGCGCCAGGCAGCCGCCCACGGCGATCTGCATGCCCGGATGACCGTCCTTGACGGGCCGCAGATGGCCGAGGTTGCCGTAGAGCCGGTTGTCGGCGTTCTCCCGCACCGCGCAGGTGTTGAACACCACCACGTCGGGCTCCACGTCGGCCGCGCGCACGTAGCCGGCCGCCTCCAGCAGCCCGGACAGCCGCTCGGAGTCGTGGACGTTCATCTGGCACCCGTAGGTACGGATCTCGTACGTGCGGGGGCTCGTCTCCAAAGGCGCACTCATGACAGTCCCCAAGCGTACGCGCCGGAGGGTGCGCGCCGGGCACCGGCGATCACGCCGCGGCGCCCGATCCACCCGCCGAACTGCGCAGTCGTGATCGGATCGGTACCGCGGCGGAACCAACGCGTCCTGCGGGATGACGTAAAGTCCGACCGCATGACGGACAGCGAAGGCGGGCCCGACCTGACCAAGGGGCAAGGGCCGGATGACGCCATCACGCAGGCCGCCGCAACCGGCACGGGACCGCTCGTCGTCGTCGAGCACGTCCACAAGCACTTCGGCGAGCTGCACGTGCTCAAGGACATCAACCTCACCGTCGACCGCGGTGAGGTCGTCGTCGTCATCGGCCCTTCGGGCGGCGGGAAGTCGACCCTGTGCAGGTCGATCAACCGGCTGGAGCCCATCGACGGCGGCCGGATCCTCGTCGACGGCAAAGAGCTGCCCAAAGAGGGCAAGGACCTGGCGCGCCTCCGCGCGGACGTGGGCATGGTGTTCCAGTCGTTCAACCTCTTCGCCCACAAGACGATCCTGGAGAACGTCACGCTCGGCCCGGTCAAGGTCCGCAAGCAGGGCAGGCAGGAGTCGGAGAAGCACGCGATGGAGCTTCTCGAGCGCGTCGGCATCGCCGACCAGGCGGCCAAGTACCCCGCCCAGCTCTCCGGCGGGCAGCAGCAGCGCGCCGCGATCGCCCGCTCCCTCGCGATGCGGCCGAAGGTGATGCTCTTCGACGAGCCCACCTCGGCGCTCGACCCCGAGATGGTCAACGAGGTGCTCGACGTCATGACCGGCCTGGCCCGGGAGGGCATGACGATGATCGTGGTGACCCACGAGATGGGCTTCGCCCGCCGGGCCGCGCAGAAGGTCGTGTTCATGGCGGACGGGCAGATCGTCGAGGAGAACACCCCCGACGAGTTCTTCACCAACGCGCGCACGGACCGCGCGAAGGACTTCCTTTCCAAGATCCTCACGCACTGAGCCGCGGGGCTCCGGCAGAGAAGCAGAGGTGTAGCGAGCAATGCGACTACGGCGTTTCGGCGCACTCATCGGCGCGGGCCTGGCACTGTCACTGGCCGCGACGGCCTGCGGCAGCGACAAGGAGAAGACCGAGGCGAAGACGGTCGTCCAGAAGGCCAAGGAAGACAAGAAGCTGACGATCGGCATCAAGTTCGACCAGCCCTCGCTGGGGCTGAAGAAGCCGGACGGGACGTTCGCCGGCTTCGACGTCGACGTCGCCCGGTACATCGCCAAGCAGCTCGGCGTCCCCGAGAGCGGCATCACCTTCAAGGAGACGACCTCCGCCAACCGCGAGTCGTTCCTCGGCGGCGGCCAGGTCGACCTGGTGATCGCCACCTACTCCATCACCGACGCGCGCAAGTCGCAGGTCACCTTCGGCGGCCCGTACTACGTCGCGCACCAGGACACGATGGTGCAGGCCAAGAACAGCAGCATCAAGAAGGCCCAGGACCTCAAGGGCAAGAAGCTGTGCCGGGCGGCCGGGTCCAACTCCTTCCGCCGCGTCACCGAGGGCCCGCCGGACGGCAAGCTCAACATCAAGGGCGTCACGCTGGTCGACGCCAACAGCTACTCCGACTGCGTGAGCAAGCTGAAGAGCGGCGCCCTGGACGCGGTGAGCACCGACGACCTGATCCTCGCCGGCTTCGCCGCGCAGCAGCCCGGCCAGTTCAAGGTCATCAACGACCCCTTCACCGACGAGAAGTACGGCGTCGGGATCAAGAAGGGCGACAAGGAGACCTGCGAGGCGGTCAACTCCGCCATCCAGAAGATGTACACCGACGGAAGCGCCAAGACCTACCTGGAGAAGAACTTCACGGGCACGGGTCTGAAGCTCGCCACGACCGCCCCTCAGATGGAGGGCTGCGCCTGATCCCGGGCTGAGGCTCCCCCTCGGCCGGTGCCTCCCCGGAGACGCGCTCCCGGGGAGGCGCCGGCGTGGAATCGACCGGCTGGAACGCTATGGAACAGCTAAGCAATGTTTGACTTCACCGCCTTCTTCGACCATTTCGACGAGATCCTCGACGGGTTCTGGGCGACGATCCGCCTGGCCGCGGCGTCGGCGGTCCTGTCGCTCATCATCGGCACGCTCCTCGCGAGCTTCCGGGTCTCCCCGGTGCCGGTGCTGCGGTCGTTCGGCACGGGCTACGTCAACGTCGTCCGCAACACGCCGCTGACCCTGGTGCTGCTGCTGTGCGCCCAGGGGCTCAACGACACGCTGCACCTGACGTTCTCGGAGAACTCCTCGACGACCTACTACTGGTGGGCGGTCCTCGGGCTGTCGGGCTACACCGGCGCGTTCGTCTGCGAGACCCTGCGCTCGGGCATCAACACGGTGCCGCTCGGGCAGGCCGAGGCGGCGCGGTCGATCGGGCTGACCTTCACCCAGTCGCTGCGGATGATCATCCTGCCGCAGGCGTTCCGCTCGGTGATCGCGCCGATGGGGAGCATCCTCATCGCGATGATCAAGAACACGACGGTGGCGGCGGCGGCGAGCTACGCCGAGGTGGCGCTGGTCAGCAAGACGCTGCTGGACGCGCCGACCTTCACCGGCGGCGCGATCCCGCTGTTCATCGGGGTGGCCGTCGGCTTCATGATCCTGATTCTGCCGACCGGGTTCTTCTTCGGCTGGCTGGCCAAGCGGATGGCGGTGGCGCGGTGACCAAGGAAGCGACGGTCCTCTTCGACGCCCCCGGACCGCGGGCGCGGGCGCGCAACCGGCTGCTGACCGCCGTCTCGGCGGTCGTGCTGCTGGCGATCTTCGGCGCCCTCGTCTGGCGGTTCAACGACAAGGGCCAGTTCGCGGGCGAGCTGTGGAACCCGTTCCTGAAGTGGACGGTCTGGCGGGAGATGATCCTTCCGGGCCTCGGCAGCACGCTGAAGGCGGCGGCGGTCGCGGCCGTGCTGGCCATGCTGTTCGGGATCGTGTTCGGCCTCGGCCGGCTGTCGGACCACTGGTGGGTCCGGATCCCGGCCGGCGCGGTGGTCGAGTTCTTCCGCGCGATCCCGCTGCTGATCCTGATCTTCCTGATGTTCTTCGTCCCGAACAAGATCAGCCCGTCGATCGCCGGCTCGCAGTTCGGCACCCTCCAGCGCGTCCTGGTGGACGACTTCTTCGCGCTGTTCGGCGTGAAGATCAACGCCGGGACCGTCATCGTGCCGGCCTTCGCCGCGGTCGTGTTCGGCCTGGTGCTGTACAACGGCTCGGTGCTGGCGGAGGTCGTGCGGGCGGGCGTGCTGTCCATCCCGAAGGGGCAGTCGGAGGCCGCCTACTCCATCGGCCTGCGCAAGAACGGCGTCATGCGGCTGGTGCTGCTGCCGCAGGCCATCCGGGTGATGATGCCGGCGATCGTGAGCCAGCTCGTCGTCCTGCTCAAGGACACCGCGCTCGGCTTCATCATCGCCTACAGCGAGCTGCTCAACGCGGGCTTCAACCTGATCCCGGCGAACTACCACAACAACAAGATCCAGGCCGGGATCGTCATCGCGGTCGTCTACATCGCGATCAACATGTCGGTGAGCCGGTTCGCGACGTGGCTGGAGGGCCGCAGCCGCCGCAACCGCAAGACCTCCGGGACGACGCTCGGCACCGGGACCGGCGCCCCGCCGGCGCCCGGGATGTCGGTCACGCAGCAGACCGCGGGCGGGTCCGGAGTCGCTCCGGCCTGACCGCTTTCGCCCGACTTGTGGGGCGCCGCCGGTTCCCGGCGGCGCCCTCCGCTTTGCCGGGCCTCGCCGCGGGGGGCGAGGAGCGCGGCGATCACCTGTGACCGGCATATATCTTTCCGAAGTCAAAGCACCCGTCATGGCCCCAACCGATCCCCGTATGCGGGACGATTCCTGGTATGACCGCTCGTGCGACCCTCCCCTACGGCTCCTGGCCTTCCCCCATCTCCGCCGCCGACGTGGCCCGCGCCCGGCTGCGCCTCAGTTTTCCCACCGTCGTGGGCGATGACGTGTGGTGGCAGGAGACCCGTCCCGAGGAGGGCGGGCGTACGACGGTCATCCATCTCAAGGGCGGTCACCGTACCGAGCTGCTCCAGGCGCCCTGGGACGCCCGTACGCGCGTGCACGAGTACGGCGGGCGCTCGTACCTGCCGGTCCGCACCGCCGACGGCGTCTCCCTCGTGTTCTCCAACTACGAGGACCAGCGGCTCCACCGGCTGGACGCGGGCGACCCCAAGCCCTACCCGCTGACGCCGGAACCGGCCGTCCAGGCGGGGCTGCGCTACGCCGACTACGTGCTGTCCCCCGACGGCACCGAGATCTGGTGCGTGTGCGAGGGGCACATCGCCGAGCCGCCCGAGGGCGGGGACGGCGCCGCCGGGATCCGCCGCGCCATCGTCGCCGTCCCGCTGGACGGCAGCGCCGCCGACGACGCCGGGGCCATCCGCGAGCTCGTCACCGGCGCGCACTTCTACGCCTCCCCCGTGCCGTCCCCGAGCGGCGGGCACCTCGCCTGGGTGCAGTGGAACCACCCGCGCATGCCGTGGGACGGGACGGAGCTGCGCGTGGCGGCCCTCGAGGACGGCACCACGGTCGCGCCGCGCACCGTCAAGGGCGGCCTCACCGAGTCCGTCGTCGCGCCGCTGTGGCGCGACGACGAGTCCCTCTACGTCATCTCCGACTGGCCCGGCTGGTGGAACATCTACCAGGTCGGCCTGCACGGCGAGTCGCCGCAGGCGCAGTTCCCGGCCGAGGAGGAGTTCACCGGGGCGCTGTGGCAGCTCGGCGGCATGCCGTACGCGCTGCTGGGCGACGGGCGCCTCGCCGTCCTGCACGGCGAGGGCGACATGCGGCTCGGCATCTACGACCCCGACACGCTCGACCTGGTCGACGTGGAGGTGCCCTACGAGGACTGGCACCCGCAGCTGTCGGCCGACGGCGCGACGATCGTCGGCATCGCGGGCGGTCCCGACCTGCCGACCTCGGTGGTGCGCGTGGACACCACCACGGGCCGCGTCGAGGGGCTCCGCCGCGAGCTCGCCGAACTGCCCGACGTGGCGTACCTGTCGAAGCCGCGCACCGAGCGCCTGGAAGGTCCGTTCGGGCGTCCCGTCCACGCCTACGTTTTCCCGCCCACCAACCCGGAGGCCGCCGCCCCGGAAGGGGAGCTGCCGCCCTACGTGGTGTTCGTGCACGGCGGCCCGACCGGCCGCGTCTCCAAGGACCTCGACCTGGAACGGTGCTATTTCACCAGCCGCGGTATCGGCGTCATCGACGTCAACTACGGCGGGTCGACCGGCTACGGGCGCGCCTACCGCGAACGCCTGCGCCGCCAATGGGGCGTGGTGGACGTGGAGGACGCCATCGCCGCCGCCCAGGCGCTCGTCGACGGCGGCATAGCGGACCCGGCCCGGCTGGCCATCCGCGGCGGTTCCGCGGGCGGCTGGACGACGCTCGCCGCCGCCACCCAGACCGACCTGTTCAAGGCCGCCACGTCCTACTACGGGATCAGCGACCTGCAGAGCTTCGCCGAGGCCACCCACGACTTCGAGTCGCACTACCTGTTCGGGCTGATCGGGCCGCTGCCGGGCTTCGAGCGGGCCTACGAGGAGCGCTCGCCCCTCAACCGGGCCGACCGGACCGCCTGCCCCGTGCTGCTCCTGCAGGGCCTCAACGACCCGGTGGTGCCGCCGGACCAGTCCGAGCGGTTCGCGGTCGCGCTGGCCGCCAAGAAGATGCCGTACGCGTACCTGACCTTCGAGGGCGAGTCGCACGGCTTCCGCCGCGCCGACACCGTCATCGCGTGCCTGGAGGCGGAGCTGGCGTTCTACGGCCAGACGCTCGGCTTCCAGCCGCGCGGGGTCGACCCCATCGACCTGACGGTCGCCTGAGCCGTCCGCTCGTCCGCCGGCGGCGCCCGGGCCACCGGCGGACGGCACCGGCCGGCGCGGCGTTCAGACGGCGCGCTCGCCGGCGGCGGCGCCGAGGTCAGACGCCGCCCAGGTCAGACGGCGCGCTTGTCGGCGGCGGCGCGCAGGTTGTAGACGTCCTTGTCGAAGTACGCCGAGTACGAGCGGCTGGCCGTGTTGCCGCCGCCCTGGTAGCCGCCGATGACGCCGTTGATGTCGCCCTTCTGCGTCGTGTAGCTGTAGTTCAGCAGCCACGGGCTGCCGCTCGTCCCGCCGTAGAAGCCCGTGCAGTCCATCCGGATCTGGAACTGGGCCTGCTTCGCCGTCTTGGTGCGGCAGTAGATCGGACGGTCGCGCGGGTCGAACGCGATCTTCGGGTAGCCGGCCACGTTCACCGTCTTGCCGGTGCCCTGGTTGATCGCCAGCTTGTTGTAGCCGACCGCCTTCTGGATCGTCTTGCCGCTCCGGTCGTTCAGCGCGATGAACCCGAAGTCCAGGTCGGGGTCGGTGCTGTTCACCCACCGCTGGTCGACCAGCAGCATCTCGGCCGTCCAGGTGCCGTAGGGGCGCTTCCCCCGGTCGTACTTCGGGACGAACGCCACCTTCGTCGCGTACTTCTTGCCCTTGCCGCCGTGGAGGCAGTGCGCGGCGGTGATCAGCAGCCGCTGCGACGAGCTCTGCACGACGCTCGCGGTGCAGAAGTGGTCGCCCTGGCCGTTGTTGAAGAACAGCGCGCCGATCGTCGGCACCCCGGCGAACGCCTTCGACTGCACGATCGACTGCGAGGAGAACGTCCGCCCGGTCGCAGTCGCGCTCTTGGGGCCGACGGGCGTCGCCGCGGCCATCCGCGCGGGCGTCCAGTAGCGGGACGCGTCGCCCGCGTCCGCCGCGCTTATCCGCACGCTGGCGGACGTGTCGACCACCGTGCGTCCCCGGGCGTCGCCCGCCGTGTACCAGACCGTCCCGGCGCCCGCCGCGACGATGCCGGCGCAGGCGCCGCCCGCGGCCGTCCACCGCATCCACCGATTGCGCATCGCGCAAAAGTACCGATCTCGACGTCCCCGCACAACGGGAACGATCACACACCGGTCAGCGCGCGAACTCGATGGCCCTGGACTCGCGGACGACGGTGACCCGGATCTGCCCGGGATAGGTCAGCTCGTCCTCGACCTGCTTGGCGATGTCGCGCGCGATGACCTGCGCCTGGATGTCGTCCACGGAGTCCGGCTTCACCATCACGCGGATCTCGCGGCCGGCCTGCATCGCGAAGACCTTCTCCACGCCCTCGTGCTTCTCGCGGGCGATCTGCTCCAGCCGCTCGAGCCGCTTGACGTAGGCCTCCAGCGACTCCCTGCGCGCTCCGGGGCGGCTGCCGCTCACCGCGTCCGCCGCCTGGGTGAGCACCGCCTCCACCGTCCGGACCTCGACCTCGTTGTGGTGCGCCTCGATCGCGTGCACCACGTCCTCGTCCTCGCCGTACCGGCGCGCGATCTCGGCCCCGATGAGCGCGTGGCTGCCCTCCACCTCGTGCGTGAGCGCCTTGCCGATGTCGTGCAGCAGCGTGCACCGCTTGGCGACCTCCGCCGGCAGCTTCAGCTCGCTCGCCATGATCCCGGCGATGTGCGCCGACTCGATGAGGTGCTTCAGCACGTTCTGCCCGTAGGACGTCCGGTACCGGAGCTGGCCCAGCAGGGCGATCAGCTCCGGATGCATGTCCGCGATGCCGACGTCGACGAGCGCGTCCTCGCCGGCCCGCACGCACAGCTGCTCGACGTCGGTCCGGCTGCGCTCGTAGATCTCCTCGATCCGCTGCGGGTGGATCCGCCCGTCCAGCACGAGCTTCTCCAGGGTCAGCCGGCCGACCTCCCGGCGCACCGGGTCGAAGCAGCTCAGCAGCACCGCCTCCGGCGTGTCGTCGATGATGAGGTTCACGCCGGTCGTGGTCTCGAACGCCCGGATGTTGCGGCCCTCGCGGCCGATGATCCGGCCCTTCATCTCGTCGCTCGGCAGGTGCAGGACCGACACGACCGACTCGGCGGTCTGCTCGCTGGCCACCCGCTGGATCGCCAGCGTCACGATCTTGCGGGCGCGCTTGTCGCCCTCCGCCCGCGCCGCGTTCTCGATCTCCCGGGTGATCGGGACGGCCTCCCGCTTGGCCTGGTTCTCGATCGCCGCGACCAGCTCGCCCTTGGCCTGCTCCGCGGTGAGCCCGGCCGCCCGCTCCAGGACCTTGCGGCGCTCCTCCTCGGCCCCGGCGAGCTCCTTCTTGCGCGCCTCCAGCGACCGCTTGGCCTCCGCGAGCCTGTCCGCCCACTCCTGCAGCCGGCGCATCTCGCCGTCCAGGCGCTGCTCCCGCTCCGCGAGCCGGGCCTCCCGGCGCTCCAGGTCCTCCCTGGCCGTCCGCAGGTCCGCGCGGAGGGTGCGGGCCTCCTCCTCGGCCTCCGCGCGCGCCGACGCGGCGATCCGCTCCGCCTGCGCCTCGGCCTTCTCGCGCGCCTCCCGGGCCTCCTGCTCGACCCGCGACCGGATCTCGTCGGCCTCGCTCCGCGCGCGGGCCATCTCCGCCGCCGCCTTCCCGGGCACGCCGGGACGCCACAGCATGACGATGACGAGAGCGACCAGGGTCACCAGCAGCGCTGCACCCAGCAGGACGCTCTCCATGAGGCAGATCCTTCCTCGCCGACGGGCTCGCCCGAAATCGGGACCCTGACTAGCGAGGATTTACTCGCGCCGGCGGACGGCCGGGTACACGGCACCGCCGGGCCGCACCGCGCGCCCCGGGCGTTCCGGCCGGTTCCGGTCGACGAACCTGTCCTGTATGCCTCTCAGCTGCTGGAACGTGCTCGGTCGTATGGCAATCCGCGAGACGCGGAGTAACTCCTCACTGCCGTAACGGTAAGCGGCATGGAGGTAATGAGCAAGCAAACGCCGGGCATTCCGGACTAACCGAACGTCCGCGTGAGTCCTTCCTTACCGGCCGCCCTGACCGCCCGCACCCCGCGCCACCTGCCCCGTGACCGGCCCCCCGGAGCCGGGAGCGCCCGGCGGAACCTCGGCCCCGCCCGCTTCCCCCGGCGTGTCGCCGCCCGACCGGAAACCGTCAGTCGAACTCGTCCGGCTCGGCGGGGAAGTCGTCCGGGTCGGTGCCCTCGTCGGCGAGGGCCTCCTTGACGACCCGGTAGGAAACGCCGGGCGAGTAGCCCTTGCGGGCGAGCATGCCGACGAGGCGGCGCATGCGCTTGGCGGGGTCGACGCCCCTGGTGGCGCGGAGCCTGCGGTCGACCAGGGCCCGCGCGGTGCGCTCCTCCTGGCCCGCGTCGAGGGCGTCCACCGCGCTGTTGACGGTCTCGTTCTCGACGCCGCGGCGTCGCAGCTCGGCGGCGAGCGCGCGCCTGGCCAGCCCGCGGCCGGCGTGCCGGGACTGCACCCAGGCCTGGGCGAACGCCTCGTCGTCGATCAGGCCGACGTCGGTGAACCGGCCGAGGACGCTCTCGGCCACGTCGTCGGGAATGTTCTTGCGCCGCAGGGCGTCCGCCAGCTGCGCGCGAGTGCGCGGCGAGGACGCCAGCAACCGTAGGCACACCTCCCGAGCCGCCCCCTCAGGATTGTCCGGCACCTCCTCACCACGCCTCCGAGCACCACCCCGACGCCGACCCCCCGAAGCCCCCACACCGTCATCCACATCACTCACCCCCACACCGAACAACCGATCCCCACCCACTAACCGCAACCCGAACCACTGCAAGCCCGACCGAAGCGAGACCCCACCGCCGCACCAACCTCAAGATTCGTGCCCGACCCGTGCGATCGCGACCGACCCCGAGCCCAAGCGAAGCGAGACCCCACCTCCGCACCACATCAAGGCTCGCGCCCAACCCATATGGCGCCCCCGACCGTGACGACCGAGACCCGACCCAGGTTCGAGCGAAGCGAGACCCCACTGCCGCACCAACCTCAGAGTTTGTGCCAGACCACGTGGCGACCTGAACCGTCGCGATCGCGAGCGAAGCCGGATTCGAGCCTGCGAGAATCCGATCGCGCAGCGAGCCCCCAGGGCGAGTCGAAGCGATGCAGCGATCGCACGCATTGCCCGCCGAAGGGAGGGCGCCCCAGCGCCCGACCGCCAAGGGCAATGCAATTCAAGACGGCGGCGCCGTTGGGGAAGGTCCGCGCACCGGCGTGCCGGTGCGGGGTGGGCGCCGCCGCCCTGCATACGAGATCATCGCTCACTCTTCGTCAAGAGTCACCCGGAACGGGGGATTCGCCGTCAGGAATCACCCGTGGTCTTGGCCGTCTTGGCGCTCTTCTTCCCGGCGGCGGCCCGGCCGGCGGCGGCGGGGGCGGGGGCGGGGGCGGCTGGGCTGGGGACGGCGGCCAGGGCCGGCGGGGCGGAGGGGCCGTCCACGGGCGCCGCGGCGGCCGGCTCGGCCTCCTTGTCGACCTTCGGCCCGATGCCGAGCTTCTCCTTGATCTTCTTCTCGATCCCGTCGGCCATGTCCGGGTTGGCCTTGAGGAAGTTGCGGGCGTTCTCCTTGCCCTGGCCGAGCTGGTCGCCGTCGTAGGTGTACCAGGCGCCGGACTTGCGGACGAAGCCGTGCTCCACGCCGAGGTCGATCAGGCCGCCCTCGCGGCTGATGCCGTGCCCGTAGAGCAGGTCGAAGTCGGCGACCCGGAACGGCGGGGCCATCTTGTTCTTGACGACCTTGACGCGGACCCGGTTGCCGACGGCCTCGGTGCCGTCCTTGAGGGTCTCGATGCGGCGCACGTCCAGCCGGACGGAGGCGTAGAACTTCAGCGCGCGGCCGCCGGTGGTGGTCTCCGGCGAGCCGAACATGACGCCGACCTTCTCGCGCAGCTGGTTGATGAAGATGGCGGTGGTCTTGGTCTGGTTGATCGCGCCGGTGAGCTTGCGCAGCGCCTGCGACATGAGGCGGGCCTGCAGGCCGACGTGGCTGTCGCCCATCTCGCCCTCGATCTCGGCGCGCGGGACGAGCGCGGCGACGGAGTCGATGACGACGACGTCGATCGCGCCGGAGCGGATCAGCATGTCGGTGATCTCCAGCGCCTGCTCGCCGGTGTCGGGCTGGGAGACCAGCAGGGCGTCGATGTCGACGCCGAGCTTGGAGGCGTACTCGGGGTCGAGGGCGTGCTCGGCGTCGACGAACGCGGCGATGCCGCCCTTCTTCTGCACGCTGGCGACCGCGTGCAGGGCGACGGTGGTCTTGCCGGAGCCCTCGGGGCCGTAGACCTCGACGACGCGGCCGCGGGGCAGGCCGCCGATGCCGAGCGCGATGTCGAGGGCGATGGCGCCGGTCGGGATCACCTCGACCGGTGCGCGCGCCTCCTCGCCCATCCGCATGACCGAGCCCTTGCCGAACTGCCGCTCGATCTGGGCGAGTGCGGTCTCGAGAGCCTTCTCCCGGTCGTTCGCTGCCATGTGAGATGTCCTTCTCGTTGTGACTTGTCGGCTCTCGGCCGCTGTTTGCGATGTCGAAGGCGACGTTACGGCGGGCCACCGACACTTTTCGAGACGCGGGCGCGGTTGTGGACGACGACGCGTGCCGGGGCCAGCTTACCGAACACTCGTTCGATCATCGCCCGGTATGCCGATTCGGGCGGGAATCACCGTGCGCGTCGCGGTCCGGACCCCGTACGCTGGCGCCGGCGAGCCGTCCACGGAGGGTCCCATCATGACGCTCACCGTCCTCTTCTGCGTCGATCCGATCCACCCCCGGCGCGTTGACCCGCATTACGCCCGCGAGGCCGCGGCCGTGCGGGACCACTACGGCGAGACCGTCCTGCTGGACCATGACGCGCTGCGGCGCGGGGACGTCGAGGAAGCCGTGCGCGCGGTGCCCGCGGACCTGGGCCCGGTCTGGTACCGCGGCTGGATGGTCACCGGCGCGGAGTACGCCGCGATGGCCAATGCGCTGAAGCGGCGCGGGACGGTCCTGTTGACGCATCCGGACGACTACACGCGCGCGCACGAGCTCCCCGGATGGCACGACACGTTCGCCGGGCTGACACCGCACAGCGTGTGGCGCCCGCTCTCCCCCGGGCAGGACCCGGGCGACCTTAACGCGCTCGCTGAACTCGTCCGGCCGCTGCCCGGAGGCCCCGGCGTGGTCAAGGACTACGTGAAGTCGTGCAAGCACGAGTGGGACGAGGCGTGCTTCGTCCCGGACGTGAAGAATCCCGCGCAGTTGCACGACGTCGCCGCCAAGATGGTCGCCTTGCAGGACGAGTACCTGTCCGGCGGCCTGGTGGTGCGCGAGTTCGAGTCCTACGACGGCGAGGGAGAAGCGCGCGTGTGGTGGGTGGACGGGGAGCCCGCCCTGGTGGGGCCGCATCCGGACACGCCGGGCCTGGAGCCCGATCCGGAACTGGACGCGGTCGCGCACGCGGTGCGCGCCCTCGGCTGCCGTTTCATCACGACCGACCTGGCGCGCCGCACGGACGGCGAGTGGCGCGTGGTGGAGGTCGGCGACGGCCAGGTCAGCGATCTCCCCGCGTCGGTGGACGCGATGGACCTGTACGCGCACCTGCCCGTCCCGGACTGACGCGGACCGACGCAGACTGACGCGGCACGGCGCGTGTCCGGGATGTGACGGAACCGGGATATGCCCTCTTCCGTCCCAAGTTGAGCCGCCCTTAGGCTGTGGCCGCTGTTCAGCTCGCTTGCGAAGGACGTGTTCTCCCTTGCCCCCACAGGAGGCCGGTCGCCGGCTCAGTTCACGCACCGTCAAAGTCGGAATGGTGAGCGCGCTGTCGCTGACCCTGGTCGCCTGCGGCTCCAGTTCCACCACCGCGCGGTGCGTCGACCGCAACGCGCCGTCCGGCAAGGGCGGCTACAAGGTGGTCTCCGACAGGTACTGCGACGTCGACGACATCGACCACGGGAGCACCGGTTCATACAACCGGTACTTCTGGTACTACGGCGGCAAGCGCGGTTCCAACGGCTTTGTGTCGGGCGGCAGCCGGTCCCGGCCGAGCGACGGGAAGATCAAGTCCGGCAGCGGGAAGACGCTGAGCCGCGGAGGTTTCGGCGGCAGCGGCAAGAGCGGGAGCTGATCCGTGCGCCGCATGCGTTCGACGCCGAGGGACGGCTGGGCGGAAAGGGTCGAGGCGCACGGGCTGGCGTTCCACCGAACAGCGCATCCCGAGCATCTGACCCGCCCCTACTGGGACGAGTCCGTGCACTACGTCTTCGACATGGACGAGGTGCTGGCGCTCGAGGCCACCGTCGAGGAACTGCACGGCATGTGCCTGCAGGTGGTGGAGCACGTCGTCAGCACGGGCCGCTACCACGTGCTCGGCATACCCGACTGGGTGGCGCCCCTCATCGAGGACTCGTGGCGGCGGCGCGACCCGCATCTGTACGGACGGTTCGACCTCCGCTACGACGGCCACGGGCCCGCCAAGCTGCTGGAGTACAACGCCGATACGCCGACCGCGCTCGTCGAGAGTTCCGTGGTGCAGTGGTACTGGCTGCAGGAGGTGCATCCGGGCGACGACCAGTGGAACTCCATCCACGAGAAGATGGTGGCCCGGTGGAAGGACCTCGTGCCGCGGCTCGACGGCGGGCCCGCGCATTTCGCCTGGACGACGGCCGACGAGACCGGTGAGGAGGTCATGACGATCGCCTACATGCAGGAGACCGCCGAAGAGGCGGGCCTGCCCGGCGTGGCGATCGCCATGGAGGACATCGGCTGGGATCCGGTGCGGCGGCGGTTCGTCGACATGGACGAGCAGGAGATCCGCACCCTCTGCAAGCTCTACCCGTGGGAGTGGATCGTCGCGGAGCAGTTCGGGCGGGAGATCCCGGGCACACCGACGTCGTGGATAGAGCCGATCTGGAAGATGGTCCTGTCGAACAAGGCGCTGCTGGTGTTGCTGTGGGAGCTGTTCCCCGGGCACCCCAACCTTCTGCCGACGTACCTGAACACGCCCTCCGGCCTGACCTCCTACGTCCAGAAGCCGCTTCTGGGCCGTGAGGGCGCCAGCATGCGGATCGTCGCGCCGGACGGCAGCGAGCAGCGCACCCAGGGCGACTACGGCGCGGAGGGCTTCGTCTTCCAGGAGTTCTGCGCGCTGCCGGAGTTCGACGGTGAGCATCCGGTGCTCGGCGCGTGGGTGATCGAGGACGAGTCGGCGGGAGTGGGGATCCGCGAGACGTCGGGGCTCATCACCGATGACACGTCGTCCTTCGTCCCGCACCGCATCGGCCTGTAGGGCGGGCCCTACCGCTCTGTAGGGCGGGCGCTACTGGAGCCTGGAGGGGACGTCGAAGGTGGCGACGACGGCCTGCCAGACCTTCTTGACCGGCTCCCCGTCCGCGAACGCCTGCTCGATGGTGCGCCCGCCCAGCTCGGCGATGACGTAGTCCTTGGCCACGCTCTGGGCGTAGGCCTCGCCGAACTGCTGGTTCATCCGGTCCCAGAAGACTGTTAGACGCACCTGTCCACGCTATCCGACGGGCGGGCCGTCCAAGGACTCCTTGACCTCGCCCGGGACGGCAGGGCCGGTTCCCTGGCGGTACTGGCGGTGCAGGCCGGTCAGATAGCGTTCGACGCCTTCGACGACGCGGGCCGTCCGGTAGGAGGGGAAGACGTCGAAGGCGTGCTGGCCGCCCTTCATCTCCGCGTAGATGACCGGCGCCTCGGACATGTCGCGCAGCCGTTCGACGAAGCGGCGAGCCTCCAGCACGGGGATGAGCGAGTCGTGGCTTCCGTGGATGACGAAGAAGGGCGGCGCGTCCTTGCGGAGGTAGGTGACGGGCGACGCCTTGGCGTAGGCCTCGCGGTTCTCCTCGAACGGCAGCTTGACGACCATCTTCTCCAGGAGCCGGGTGGATCCCATGGGCACCGGCCATGGCCCGGCGTCCACGAAGTTGTAGACGCCGTAGAAGGGGACCGCGCCCTGCACGGAGGTGTCCACGTCCTCGAAGCCGGGCTGGAACTCGGGCACGTTCGCGGTGAGCGCCACCATCGCGGTGAGGTGGCCGCCCGCGGAGCCGCCCGTCACGCAGAGGAAGTCGGGGTCGGCGCCGTACTCCCGCGCGTGCTCGCGGTACCAGGCCAGGAAGTGCTTGAGGTCGATCAGGTGCTCCGGCCAGGTGGCGCGCGGGCTGAGCCGGTAGTTGACGTTGAATCCGACCCATCCCTGGACGGCCATGTGGTTGAGCAGGGACAGCCCTTGTTCGCGCTTGTCGCCGATGACCCACGCCCCGCCGTGGATCTGCATGAGCCCGGGCCTCAGCTCATCGTCGGGGCGCTCCCCCGTCGGGCTGTAGACGTCCAGTTTCAGGCGGAGCCGGCCGTCCTCGCGGTAGACGATGTTGCGCTGCACCTTCACGCCCTTGCGCGGGATCAGGCACAGCGGCGGGACGAACAGCGGCGCCAGCGGGAAACGGGGTGCGCCGTCCGGATCGAGGTCGAGGGGGGCTCCGCTCTCGCGCAGGGTGACGACGGTACGGCGGGACGCCAGGATGATGGCGACGGTGCCGGCCGCGCCCATGACGCCGAGGACCAGCCCTAGCCAGCCGGCCCAGCCGTCCAGCCCTCCGTACAGGGCGGTGAGGGCGAGCGCGACGATCTCGGTGACGAGCAGGTGCGGGGCCAGCTCGATGGTGAGCCAGCCGGAGAAGAAGCCGGGCACCAGCAGGGCGGCGTTGCGCGGCGGCGCCTGCGCGTTGGCCGCGAGAAGGGCGAAGAGGATCCCGAAGGCGAGCAGAAGGTAGGGCATCGCGACTCCTAGGCGGCTGGCGTCCTACCGGTAGACCATGCCCATACAAGCGCTTGCTTACAATGTGACGCGCGCCACGCCGTCGCATTCTGTCCGACCCGCGAGGCAGTATGGGCGCCATGGGCGGTGACGTGCTCGAACGCTTCTCCCCGGCGACCCGCGAGTGGTTCGCGGGGGCGTTCGCCGCGCCCACCCCCGCCCAGGCGGGGGCGTGGGAGTCGATCGCCGGCGGCGACGACACCCTGGTCGTGGCGCCGACCGGGTCCGGCAAGACCCTCGCCGCGTTCCTGTGGTCGCTCGACCGGCTCGCCGCCGGCCCCGCGCCCGACGCCGACCCGCTGCGCCGCTGCCGCGTGCTGTACGTCTCGCCGCTGAAGGCCCTGGCGGTGGACGTCGAGCGCAACCTGCGCGCGCCGCTCACCGGCATCCGGCACGCCGCCCGGCGGCTCGGCCTGCCCGAACCGGACGTCCGGGTCGGGACGCGGTCGGGCGACACCCCGGCCGACGAGCGCCGCCGGCTGGCCGTCAGGCCGCCCGACATCCTGATCACCACGCCCGAGTCGCTGTTCCTGATCCTCACCTCGCGCGCCCGCGAGTCGCTGCGCGGCGTCGAGACGGTGATCGTGGACGAGGTGCACGCGGTGGCGGGCACCAAGCGCGGCGCGCATCTGGCGCTGTCGCTGGAGCGCCTCGACGCCCTGCTGGAGCGGCCCGCGCAGCGGATCGGCCTGTCGGCGACCGTCCGGCCGGCGGAGGAGGTGGCGGCGTTCCTCGGCGGGACGCGGCCCGCGTCGGTCGTGCAGCCGGGCTCGGACAAGGTGTTCGACCTCGACATCGTCGTCCCCGTCGAGGACATGGGCGAGGTGGGGCAGTTCGCCGGCGAGTCCGGCACCGCCGATCCGCGCCAGCGCAGCATCTGGCCCCACGTGGAGGACCGCCTCCTCGACCTCATCCAGGCGCACCGCTCGACGCTGGTGTTCGCCAACTCCCGCCGGCTGGCCGAGCGGCTGTGCGGGCGCCTGAACGAACTCGCGTACGAGCGCGCCACCCGGGAGCCGCTGCCGGAAGACCACTCCCCCGCGGCGACGATGGCGCAGGCGGGCGCGGCCAAGGGCGCCGTGGCGGAGATCGCCCGCGCGCACCACGGGTCCGTCTCCAAGGAGGAGCGGGCCGGGATCGAGAACGCCCTCAAGGAGGGCCGCCTCCCCGCGGTCGTCGCGACGTCCAGCCTGGAGTTGGGCATCGACATGGGCGCGGTCGACCTGGTCGTCCAGGTGGAGTCGCCGCCGTCGGTCGCGAGCGGCCTGCAGCGGGTCGGCCGGGCCGGGCACCAGGTGGGGGCGGTGTCCAAGGGCGTCATCTTCCCCAAGTACCGCGGCGACCTCGTCCAGACGGCGGTGGTGGCCGAGCGGATGCGCGGCGGCGCGATCGAGGAGCTGCACTACCCCCGCAACCCGCTGGACGTGCTGGCGCAGCAGATCGTCGCGATGGTCTCCATGGACGAGTGGACCGTCGACGATCTGGAGACCCTCGTCAAGCGCGCGGCCCCCTACGCGACGCTGCCGCGGTCGGCCCTGGAGGCGACCCTCGACATGCTCGCCGGGCGCTATCCGAGCGACGAGTTCGGCGAGCTGCGGCCGCGGCTGGTCTGGGACCGCGTCACCGGCGTCCTGCACGACCGTCCCGGCGCGCAGCGCCTCGCCGTGACCAGCGGCGGGACCATCCCCGACCGGGGCCTGTTCGGGGTGTTCCTCGTCGGCGAGAAGTCCTCCCGGGTCGGCGAGCTCGACGAGGAGATGGTCTACGAGTCGCGGGTGGGCGACGTGTTCGTGCTGGGCGCCAGCTCGTGGCGGATCGAGGACATCACCCCCGACCGCGTCCTCGTCTCGCCCGCGCCGGGGCAGCCCGGCAAGCTCCCCTTCTGGCACGGCGACACGCTCGGACGCCCGGCCGAGCTGGGGCGCGCGCTCGGCGCCTTCACCCGCGAGCTGGCCGCGCTGCCCGCCGAGGAGGCCCGCGAGCGCGTCTCCTCCGCCGGGCTCGACGCCTGGGCCGCCGGCAACCTCGTCTCGTACCTGGGCGAGCAGCGGGAGGCCACCGGGCACGTCCCCGACGACCGGACGATGGTCGTCGAGCGGTTCCGCGACGAGCTCGGCGACTGGCGGATGGTCGTCCACTCGCCGCTGGGCGCGCGCGTGCACGCGCCGTGGGCGCTCGCGATGGCGGGCCGGCTGCGCGAGCGGTACGGCGTCGACGCGCAGGCCATGCACGCCGACGACGGCATCGTGATCCGCATCCCCGACATGGACGATCCGCCGAGCCTCGACCTCGCCGTGTTCGACGCCGACGACATCGAGCGCATCGTGGTGGACGAGCTGGGCGGCTCGGCCCTGTTCGCGGCGCGGTTCCGCGAGTGCGCGGCGCGGTCCCTGCTGCTGCCCCGCCGCCGTCCCGACAAGCGGATGCCGCTGTGGCAGCAGCGCCAGCGCGCCGCGCAGCTGCTCGCGGTCGCGAGCAAGTACCCGTCGTTCCCGATCACCCTGGAGACGATGCGCGAGTGCCTGCAGGACGTCTTCGACGTGCCGGGCCTCGTCCAGCTGATGCGCGACATGTCGGGCCGCAAGGTCCGGATGGTCGAGGTGGAGACGCCCGAGCCGTCGCCCTACGCGCGCTCCCTGCTGTTCCACTACGTCGGCGCGTTCATGTACGAGGGCGACTCGCCGCTGGCGGAGCGCCGCGCCCAGGCGCTGGCCCTCGACTCCGCCCTGCTCGCCGAACTGCTCGGCCAGGCCGACCTGCGGGAGCTGCTCGATCCGGACGCCGTCGCCGACATCGAGCGGGAGCTCCAGCGCCTCGCCCCCGACCGCCGCGCCCGCGACATGGAGGGCGTCGCCGACCTCCTGCGCACGCTCGGCCCGCTGACGACCGCCGAGGTCGCGCTGAGAACGACCCTGACGCCCGACGCCGCTACGACCGATGCGGCGCGAGGCGGCGAGCCGGACGATGCCCCCCGACTGGCGCGAGAGGTGCTGGTGTGGGCGTCGCGGTGGCTGGAGGAGCTGGAGGCGACGCGGCGGGCGATCCGCGTCCGCGTCGCCGGCGAGGAGCGGTGGGCCGCGATCGAGGACGCGGGACGGCTCCGCGACGCGCTCGGCGCACCGCTGCCCGTGGGCGTTCCCGAGGCGTTCCTCGAGCCGGTGGACGACCCGCTCGGCGACCTGGTGTCGCGCTACGCGCGTACACACGGCCCCTTCCGCACCGGGGAGACCGCCGCCCGGTTCGGCCTCGGCACCGCCGTGGTCACCGACACGCTCCGGCGGCTGGCGGGCGCGGGACGGGTCGTCGAGGGCGAGTTCCTGCCCGTCGAGGCCGTGACGGGCCCGCTGACCGGCGAGTGGTGCGACGCCGGGGTGCTGCGGACGCTGCGCCGCCGGTCGCTGGCCCGGCTGCGCGCCGAGGTGGAGCCGTCCCCGCCGGAGTCGCTCGGCCGGTTCCTGCCGGTCTGGCACGGCATCGTGGGCGGGTCGCGACTGCGCGGCATCGACGCGCTCGTCCAGGCGATCGAGCAGTTGCAGGGCGCGGCGGTGCCCGCGTCGGCGCTGGAGTCGCTGGTGCTGCCGTCGCGGGTGCCGGGCTACTCCCCCGCCATGCTGGACGAGTTGACCTCCGCCGGCGAGGTCGTATGGGCGGGCCAGGGCGGGCTGCCCGGCGGCGACGGCTGGGTGGCGCTGTACCTGGCCGACACCGCGCCGCTGCTCATGCCGCAGCCCGCCGAGATCACCCTCACGCCCGCGCACCAGGCCGTCCTGGACGCCCTCGACGGCGGGGGCGCGCTGTTCTTCCGCACCCTGTCGGACCGGGTGAACGCGCAGGTCACCACCGCCGACGCCGACCTCGTCGCCGCCGTGTGGGATCTGGTCTGGGCAGGCCACCTGACCAACGACACCCTCGCCCCGCTGCGCGCGGCGCTCGGCTCGGGGCGTCCCACGCACCGGTCGCGGACGGGCCGGCGGGGCCGTCCCGTCCTGCCGTCCAGGACGGGCCCGCCCACGGTCGCGGGCCGCTGGTGGCCGCTGCCGGCGCGCGAGACCACGGCGACGCTGCGCTCGCACGCGCTGGCGGAGGCGCTGCTGGAGCGGTACGGCATCGTCATCCGCGGCGCGGTGGCGGCCGAGCGCACGCCCGGCGGGTTCTCCGCGGTGTACCCGGTATTGCGGGCGTTCGAGGAGAGCGGCCGGTGCCGGCGCGGGTACTTCGTCGAAGGCCTGGGCGCCGCGCAGTTCGCGCTGCCCGGCGCGGTCGACCGGCTCCGCGCGCTGCGCCCGGCCGCCGCCGCGCCGGACGACATCTCCGCCCTGTGGGAGACGCCCCGCAAACCCGACGTCCGCGCGCTGGTCCTGGCCTCCGCCGATCCCGCCAACCCGTACGGTGCCGCCCTGCCCTGGCCCGACCGCGACGACGAGGTCGCCAGCGGCCACAAGCCGGGACGCAAGGCGGGCGCGCTGGTCGTGCTGGTCGACGGGCGCCTCGCGCTCTACGTGGAGCGCGGCGGCAAGACGCTGCTGACCTGGGACGATGACCCGGAGATGCTGCGTCCGGCGGTCGACGCGCTCGCCCTGGCGGTCCGGGAGGGGGCGCTCGGCAAGCTGACCGTCGAGCGCGCCGACGGCACCGCGATCAACGACTCGCCGCTCGCCGCCGCTCTGGAGTCCGCGGGCTTCCATCCGACTCCTCGCGGCCTGCGCCTGCGCGCCTGACCGGGGCCTGCGCGGGAGATCCCTGTGCGGGAGATCGGCGGTCGCGTCCGTGCGCGGCGGGTGCGCGCAGGACGACGGCCACGGCGGCGGCGCACGCCAGGACGCCCACCAGCGAGAGCGGCGTGAGTGTGGTGCCGAACATCGCCCACGCCCCGAGCATGGTGGCGGGCGGGGTGAGGTAGAGCAGGGCGGAGGCACGGCCGACGCCGCTGCGCCGGACGTTCACCCAGTACAGGCCGTAGCCGCCGAACATCGCCAGCACCACGAGCACGGCGATGGCGGTCCAGAAGGCGGGGTCCGCCGGCGGGGCGAGGTCGCCGCCGGCGCCGGCGAGGACGGTGAAGAGCAGGGCGCTGATCCCGGCCTGGACGGTGAGGGCGTCGATGAGGCCGATGGACGGCCGGGTGCGGCGCTCGATGAGGGTGGCGCCGACGAGGCAGAGCGTCGCGGCGAGCGGAAGCGCGTAGGCCCAGGCCGGCGCTCCTCCGTGCAGGTCGCCGCCGACCACGAGCGCGACGCCGCCGAGTCCCGCGGCGAATCCGGCCAGCTGCCGCCGGGTGACCCGCTCGCCGAGCACGGGCACGGCGAGGACGGCGGCGACCAGCGGCTGCAGAGCGGTGATCAGGTTGTCGACGCCGGCGCTGACGCCGTGCTCGGCGGCCAGGAAGACGCCGTAGAGGTAACCGCCCTGGCCCAGTGCCCCGATGAGGGCGTGCAGGGCGAGGTCGCGGGGCGGGATGCGGGGGCGGCGCCAGCAGGCCCAGGCCAGGAGCAGGCCTCCGGCGACGATGAACCGCCAGGCCAGCAGGGTGCTCGCCGGGGCGGCGCCGGCGCCGAGCTGTGCACCGATGAAGCCGGAGCTCCAGGTGACGACGAACACGGTGCCGATCGCGGCCCCGATCAGGGCGTCGCGGCGCGGAGCGGCCATGGCTGAGGTATACATACCGGTATAGTTACCCCATATCCATACCGGTATGTAAACTTGGCCGCGTCAGATCGAAGAGCCAGGTCGAAGGAGCCGCCGATGCCGGCCACCACCGGGGAGCGCCCGCTCACCCCCGCCGCGCGGCGGGTGCTCCAGGTCGCGAGCGAGCTGTTCTACGAGCGCGGCATCGGCTCGGTCGGCATGGAACTGGTCGCGGCCGAGGCCGGGGTCACCAAGAAGACCGTCTACGACCGGTTCGGCTCCAAGGAGGCGCTCGTCCTCGCCTACCTGCGCGCCCGCGACGCGCACTGGCGGGAATTCATGACCCGCCGGATCGACGCGGTCCCCGCCCCGCGCGACCGCGTCCTCGCGACGTTCGACGCCCTCGACGAATGGCTGTCCACCGAATGCGGGCGCGGCTGCTCGATGGTGAACGCCTGCGCCGAGCTGCCCGACCCCCGGCACCCCGTCCACGGGGCGGCCGCGGAGCAGAAGGCATGGGTCAGGGAGCTGTACGCCGGCCTGGTCGCCGACGGCACGCTCGCCGACCAGCTCCTCATCCTGCACGAGGGCGCGGTCGTCGCCTTCAGCGTCGGCGGCGTCCCCGACGCCGCCGCCAAGGCCCGGGCCGGCGCCGGCCCGGCCGCCCCCCTCAGGCTGGGCGGCCCCGCCCCCCCCCCCGCCAAGGCCCGCGCCGCCGCCGACGCGCTTCTCCGGTAGGTCAGCGGCGGCGGCCCTTGAACATGGAGATCAGGCCGCGCAGGGCGCGCTCGTCCAGGGAGCCGAACGGGTTGTCGTGGACGAGGTAGGTCCAGGTCGCGGACGGCCGCTTGAGGCCGGCCGCGTCGAGGTCGATGCCGTCCTCGGTCGCTGTGAGGTCCTCGAACGCGGCCACCGACCGGCGGCGGGCGTCGCCGAGGAGGCGCTTGCCCGCCGGGACGGCCTCCCGGTTGAACTCGACCAGCGGGTCGAGGCCGCGGCCGAGGGAGCGCAGGTGGATGCCCTCGCGCAGGTCGGCGAGGAAGGCCAGGTGCTCGGCCCAGCACCGGTCGAGCTGGAAGAGGACGATCTGCCGGGCCGCCGCCGCGACGGCGTCCGCACCGGCGATCTTGGTGAGCTCGGCGTGCCCGGCGGGGGCGTCGGCGGCCGTGGCCCGGTCGGCGGCGTCGCCGGTCATGACCGCGTCGCGCTCGGCGAGGACCTCGCGGCGCTGCAGGCCGATCAGCTGGTTGTACCGCCAGGTGTTGCGGTGCAGCTCGAGATCGACGCCCTCGGCGACCCGCTGGGCGTGGCCGACGATCCAGTGCGCGCCCTTGTCGTCGACGCGGCCATCGTCCCCGAGGGGCCCCTTGTGGGTCTCGTCGGGCGCGAAGCGGGTGACCAGGTCGTCCTGGAGGCTGGTGAAGAACACCGATCCGCCCGGGTCGCCCTGCCGGCCGGCGCGCCCGCGCAGCTGGTCGTCCAGCCGGCTGCTGTGGTAGCGGCCGGTGCCGACCACCAGCAGGCCGCCCGCGGCGGCGACCTCGTCGCGGCCCGAGCCGTCGCGCCCCGCGGGCGCGGTGCCGGGGGCGGACGCGGCCGGACCGCCGCCGAGCCGGATGTCGGTGCCGCGTCCGGCCATCTGGGTGGAGACGGTGACCGCGCCGGGTGCGCCCGCCTCGGCGATGATCGCGGCCTCCTCGGCGTCGTTCTTGGCGTTGAGCACCACGGGCTCGACGCCCGCGCGGACGAGGCGCCGGGCGAGGCGCTCGGACTCGGCGACGTCGCCGGTGCCCACCAGGACGGGACGTCCGGTGGCGTGCGCCGCGACGATCTCCTCGACGACCGCCACCTCCTTGTCGGCGGTGGTGGCGTAGAGGCGGTCGGGCTCGTCCTCCCGGACGCACGGCCGGTTCGGCGGGACGACGGCGATCTGCAGGGAGTAGAACTCGGTGAGCTGCCCGGCGACCGCCATCGCGGTGCCGGTCATCCCGCAGCGGACCGGGTAGCGGCCGATCAGCTCCTGCACGGTGATGGAGTCGAGGATCTCCCCGGACGGGGACGCCTCCAGTTCCTCCTTGGCCTCGACGGCGGCCTGCAGGCCGTCCGGCCAGCGCTGCAGCAGCGCGACCCGGCCGCGCGACTCGCTGATCAGCTTCACGGCGCCGTCGCGGACGATGTAGTCGACGTCGCGGTGCAGCAGCACCTCCGCGTGCAGCGCCACGTTCACGGCGGTCAGCGTCGCGAGGTTCTCGGGCGCGTACAGGTCGAGGCCGAGGACGCGTTCGACCTCGCGGGCGCCGGCCGCGGTCAGCTGGACGTTGCGGCCCTCCTCGTCGGTGGCGTAGTGCAGGCCGGGCCGCAGCCGCCGGACGAGGTCGGCGTACCGGGGGTCGGCGGGGTCGAGGTCGGCGGCGCCGGCCAGCACCAGCGGCACCATCGCCTCGTCCACCAGTACCGAGTCGGCCTCGTCGATCAGCGCGACGCGCGCCTCCCGCTGGACGGCGTCGGCGGGGTCGGTGACGAGCCGGTCGCGCAGCAGGTCGAAGCCGATCTCGCTGACGGGCGCGTACAGCACGCCGGCCCGGTACGCCTCGCGCCGCTCGTCCGGCGTGGACGCCTGCCCCACCGAGGCGACCGACACCTCGAGCATGGCGTACAGCGGTCCCATCCATTCGGCGTCGCGGCGGGCGAGGTAGTCGTTGACCGACATGACGTGCACGGATTCGCCGCGCAGCGCGTACCCGGCGGCGGCCAGGGCACCTGCCAGGGTCTTGCCCTCGCCGGTGGCCATCTCGGCGACGTGCCCGGCCAGCAGCGCCAGGGTGCCGGTGAGCTGGACGTCGAAGGGCCGCTCGCCGAGGGCCCGGCGGGCGGCCTCGCGGCCGACCGCGCAGAACTCCGCGAGGTCGGCGATCAGGTCCGGGGTGGACGCGGCGGTGAGCTCCGCGTCGGTCAGCCTCCGGATCCGGTCCTCGCGCCGCCCGGCCTCCTCGACGACGGCGCGGAAGGGCGCGAGATCGACGCTGCCGGGCTTCTGGACGAGGCGCCGGAAACGGTCACGAAGCGCCATGTCGCCCCCTCGATGCCTCCACCACGGTTCCCCCAACGGCCGGTTCCGGTCCCTCGTTCCACATGATCACCGCGGAAGGTCTCCGGAAGATCTCCGGGAGGTCTCCGCACGAGGTCTGACCTCGAATTCATCCCCAAGATGGATCCCCGCGAGCCCCTCGTTTGAGAACATGAAGGCATTACGGGGTTGCGGTGACCACGGGGAGAGCGTCACCGCGGAACGGGGTTTCGCCATGACACCTACGGCACGGTGGGCAGCCGCGCAGCGGCGCAAGCGCCAGATCATCAGCCAGACGGTCATCGACCGCGCGCTCAACGACCCGCGGCGCCATGACCAGCCCGCGGCCTCGGCCGCGGAGGACAAGTAAGCGCGAGAACGTACGGCACGAGTGAGCGCCCCCGCCATCGGCAGGGGCGCTCAATCGTGCCCGCGCGCGCCCGCCCAACCGTCCGCGCCCGCCCAGCCGCCCGCGCGCGCCCGTCCCGCTCAGTTGGCGCCGGCCGAGAAGACCTCGTCGCGGGCCTTCTCCAGGGCGGCGTGCAGGGCGCCGCGCAGCACCGGGTTGCCCTCCACCTCGGTCACCGCGACGGTCGGGCGGGTCGGGCTGATCCGCCCGACGGCCCGCTCGATGCGGTCGGCGAGGGGCGCCCCGCCGGCCCGCCCGAGGCTGCCCGACAGCACCACCAAGCCCGGGTCCAGCACGATGTTGACCGAGGTAACGCCGTAGGAGAACCGGTTGGCCAGCTCGTCCAGGAACGCGCCACCCCGGGACTCGTCCGCGGCCGCCGCCCGGACGCACTCGACCGCGGTCGGCTCGGTGATGCCGTGCTCGTGGGCGAGGGCGCGCACCCCGTCCGCGCCGACGAGGGCCCCGTAGCCGCCGGCGAGGGTCGGGATGCCCCATGACGTCGACTCGGTGACGCCGCCCTCCTCCTCGGGGACGCGCCGGGCGGTGCTCAGCGGCAGCGGCGCCCCGGGGACCGGCAGGTACCCGATCTCGCCCGCGCCGCCGGACCGGCCGCGGTGCAGCCGGCCGCCGAGCATCACCGACAGGCCCATGCCGCGGTCGAACCACATCAGCGCGAAGTCGTCGGCGTCGCGCGCCGCCCCGTAGGCGCGCTCGGCGACGGCGGCGAGGTTCACGTCGTTCTCGATCGTCACCGGGCGGCGCAGGTCGGTGCGGAGCGCGGCGAGCACGCCCTCGTGCCAGGCGGGCAGGTCGAAGGAGAACTGGACGTCGCCGGAGCGCGGGTCGACGACGCCGGGGGTGCCGATGACGAAGGCGCTCAGCCTGTTCACCGCGACCTTGGCCGATCGGCACGCCTTGACCACGGCGTTGTGGACCATCTTGACGGGCTCGTCAGCACCGTTCGGATCGACGGTAACCTGGGCGACCATGCGTCCGGTGATGTCGGCGACGCCGGCGGTGACGCCGTCCGGCCCCACCTCCAGGCCCGCGACGTAGGCGCTCGACGGCACCACGGCGTACAGGGCGGCGTTCGGACCGCGGCCACCGGCCTGCTCCCCGACCACCGCCACGAGCCCGCGCTCCTCGAGCCTGGACAGCAGCTGGGAGGCGGTGACCTTGGAGAGCCCGGTGTGCTCGCCGATCTGCGCGCGCGTCAGCGGGCCGTGCTCGACGAGCAGGTCCAGCGCGGCGCGGTCGTTCAGCTCACGCAGCAGCCGCGGTGTTCCCGGGCGTCTGGCCATGCTGGTACCCCTCGATGTCTCAATCCGCTAACGGGCGGTTTTGTTTAGGAAAGTTTCTTGTTAGTTTACCCGCAAGCGCCGACCGTCCCCTCATCCGGGGAGGGGCGTGCAGAGCGCGGACTGGCGAGCAGGGCGCCCGCGAGCGACGCGACGACGAGCGGGGCATGTCCCGGACCCTAAAGGGTCCGGGCGTGCTCCACTCGCATCGCCGGCCACACGGCCGCGCGAGGCGATGCCGGAAAGGAACCCCCAGTGAAGTACATCAAGGTTGCGGCCACGGCGGCCGCGATCGCCCTGGCCGCCACGGCCTGCGGCGGCGGCGGAGACGACAAGAAGGACGACTCCGGCGCGGGCAAGGACCCGGCGCAGCTCAAGGTCTGGATGATGGGCGACGGGACCACCGAGCAGACGACCTTCCTCAAGGGCGTCGAGACCGAGTTCAAGCAGAAGCACCCGAACACGGCCGTGCAGATCAAGTACGTGCCCTGGCCGCAGGTCGCCACCACGTTCCAGAAGGCCGCCGCCGGCGGCGAGGGCCCGGACGTGACCGAGCTCGGCAACACCGACGTCCAGTCGCACATCGAGCAGGGCAACCTCGCCGACGTCACCGGCGAGATGTCGGGCTGGGCGGACAACAAGACGCTCAACAAGACCGCGCTGCAGAACGACCAGGCGGACGGCAAGACCTACGCCGTGCCGTGGTACGGCGGCGTCCGCGCCATCTGGTACCGCAAGGACTGGTTCGACGAGCTCAAGATCCAGCCGCCGGCGAACTGGGCCGACCTGGTCGCCGCCGCCAAGAAGGTCCAGGACGCCAAGAAGGTCCCGGGCATCGGCGCGCCGAGCGACCAGACCAACGCGCTGGTCAGCTTCATCTGGGGCAACGGCGGCGAGGTCGCCGTCAAGGACGGCGGCAAGTGGACCGGCAAGCTCGACCAGCCGCAGGCGGTCGAGGCCGTGAACTTCTACGCCGGCCTGGTCGGCAAGGAGAAGGTCGCGCCGGAGAAGTACGTCGGCAAGAACGAGCTGGACGGCCCGCAGCGCGACTTCGCGCTCGGCAAGCTCGGCATGTACATCGACGGCAGCTGGGCGCTGGCGCAGATGAAGAAGATCTCCCCGAAGAACGCCGACAAGTGGGCGGTCTTCCCGATCCCGGCCAAGAGCGGCGGCAACGCGCCGGTCATGGCGGGCGGCTCCGACCTCGCGGTGTGGAAGGACAGCAAGGCCAAGAAGGCCGCGTTCGACTACGTCACGATCCTCAACAACGCCGCCAACGCCAAGAAGTGGGCCGACATCAGCGGCTTCTCCTCGATGCGGTCGGACGTCCAGTTCTCCGACCCGGCGCTGGCGCCCTTCACGCAGATCGCGGCCAACACCAAGTTCACCCCGATCAGCGCCGGCTGGGGCGACTTCGAGCAGTCCAAGAAGGTGCTGCCGAACGCGGTGAAGGCGATCATGCAGGGCAAGTCGGCCGACGACGAGATGAAGAAGGCCAACGAGCAGGCCAACGAGCTGCTCAACCAGTAGCACCGAGCATCCGGCGGGCCCGCGCGCTCATCCCCGCGGGCCCGCCGGACCCCCGCAGGCCACCCGTCCCCGCTGATCGGAAGCGTCCATGCTCGACACCGCTCCCGCGGTGCGCAGGCCACCGGGCCGGAGATCGTCCGGCCGTGCGCGCCCGCGCCGCCGGCCCCGCTTCGGGCCCTACCTGCTGATCGCGCCCACCGTCGTCGTGATCGCCGTGCTGATGTTCTGGCCCATGATCCAGATCGGGATCATGTCGTTCCAGAAGGTCGGCAACCGCCAGCTGCGCGGCGAGCCGGCCGAGTCGGTCGGCACCGAGAACTTCGACACCATCCTCAAGGACCCGCTCTTCTGGGCGGCCTTCCGGCACACGGTGCTGTTCGCCGTCGTCGCGGTCAGCCTGACCATGGTGATCGGGACGCTGGTCGGGCTGCTGCTCAACAAGCTCGGCAAGCGGATGTCGAGCTTCGTCTCCGGCGGCGTGATGGTCGCCTGGGCGACCCCGCCGGTGACCGCCGCGATCATCTTCAGCTGGCTGTTCGGCTCGACCGGCGGGCTGGTCAACTGGACCCTGGACAAGCTGCCGGACGCCCTCGTCGGCGGCGGCTGGAACGACTACAACTGGTTCGCCACGCCGCTGTCCACCTACACCGTCCTGACGGTCTGCGTGGTGTGGCAGGCGTGCCCGTTCGTGGCGGTGTCGGTGCTGGCCGGCCTGAAGAGCGTCCCGCGCGAGCTGTACGAGGCGGCGCGGGTGGACGGCTCGGGCCCGTGGCGGACGTTCTGGAGCCTCACCTACCCGATGCTCAAACCGATCTTCCTCGTCGTCCTGGTGATGTCGATCATCTGGGACTTCAAGGTGTTCACCCAGCTGTTCATCATGTCCGGGATGGCCAACCGCGACGCGTTCAACCTGTCGCTGTACGGCTACTCCGAGGCGTTCGGCGCGCTCAACCCCAAGCTCGGGATGGGCTCGGCGATCGCGGCGGTGCTCACGCTGATCCTGCTCGTCGTCACCGCGCTGTACGTGCGGGTCATGGTGCGTCAGGGGGAGACCCGATGACCCAGGCAACCCTCAAGGCGGGACGGCCCGGACGCAGGCGGCCGACCGCGCGCAAACGAGCCCGCAAGATCGGCCTCAACGCGCTCGGCTTGCTGGTGTTCGTGCTGGCGGTGTTCCCCGTCTTCTGGATGGCGTCCACCGCGTTCAAGCCGAACAGCGAGATCTTCAGCACCACGCCGAAGCCGCTGCCGACCCATCCGACGCTGACGCACTTCGACTTCGTCCTCAACGGCGGCATCGCGCAGGTGTCGTTCTGGACGTACTTCCGCAACAGCATCGTGCTGGCCCTCATCACCGTCGTGGTGTCGAGCCTGCTGGCGCTGCTGGCCGCGACGGCGGTGGCCCGGTTCCGCTTCCGGTTCCGCACCACCTTCCTGATCATGCTGCTGGTCGTGCAGATGGTGCCGTGCGAGTCGCTGGTCATCCCGCTGTTCCTGGACCTCAAGAAGCTCGACATGCTGAACACGCTGCCGGGGCTCGCGGTCGTCTACATCGGGTTCGCGGTGCCGTTCGCGATCTGGATGCTGCGCGGCTTCGTCGCGGCCGTCCCGAAGGAGCTGGAGGAGGCCGCCGCGATCGACGGCGCCGGCCCGATCCGCACGTTCTTCACCGTCATGCTCCCGCTCGTCGCGCCCGGCCTGGTCGCGACCAGCATCTTCTCGTTCATCACCGCGTGGAACGAGTTCATCTTCGCCTTCACGTTCCTGGACGACCAGGACAAGTACACCCTGCCGATCATGCTGCAGTTCTTCTTCGGTCGCAGCAGCACCGCCTGGGGGCCCATCATGGCAGCGTCCACGCTGCTCACCATTCCCGTCATCGCGTTCTTCCTGGTCGTCCAGCGCCGCATGGTGTCCGGTCTGACCGCCGGGGCGGTGAAGGGGTGACCACCGACGACATCGCGACCACCGGCGAGATCGCCCGGCTGGCGCGGGGCACGCTGCTGCCGTCCTTCCCGGGCGCGTCCGCGCCCCGCTGGGTGCTGGACGAGCTGGAGGCGGGCCTCGGCGGCGTGACGCTGTTCGCGCTGACCGGCAACGTGCCGAGCCCGGAGTCGCTGGCCGCGCTCACCGCGCGCATGCGCAAGGCGGGCGACCCCTTCGTCACCATCGACGAGGAGGGCGGCGACGTCACCCGGCTCGGCGGGCACGCCACCGGCAGCCCCTACCCGGGCAACGCCGCGCTCGGCGCGGTCGACGACCCGGAGCTGACCCGGCGGATCTACCGCTCGCTGGGCGCCGAGCTGTCCGAGGTCGGCGTCAACCTCAACTTCGCGCCGTCGGTGGACGTCAACACCGCCGACGACAACCCGGTGATCGGGACCCGCTCGTTCGGGTCCGACCCGGCCCTCGTCGCCCGGCACGCGGCGGCGGCCGTGACCGGCACCCAGGAGGCGGGCGTCGCCGCCTGCTGCAAGCACTTCCCCGGCCACGGCGCGACCGTGGACGACTCCCACCTCGGCGTCCCGATCGTCGACGCCGACCTGGAACTGCTGGACCGCCGCGAGCTGGTCCCGTTCCGGGCGGCGATCGCGGCCGGCACCCGCGCGGTGATGACCGGGCACCTCAACCTGCCCGCGATCACCGGCGGAGTGCCGGCGACCCTGTCCCCCGCCGCGATCACCGGCCTGCTGCGCGAGCACCTCGGCTACGAGGGCGTGATCGTCACCGACGCGCTGGACATGCAGGGCGCGAGCGGCGCGATCGGCATCCCGGAGGCGTCGGTGCGCGCCCTGCTGGCGGGCGCGGACCTGCTGTGCCTCGGCCCGAACGAGCACGCCGAGACACTCCACGCGACGCTGGCGGCCATCGAGGAGGCGGTGCGCACCGGGCGGCTGCCGGCCGCGCGGCTGTTCGACGCGGCGGAGCGGACCCGGCGGCTGCGCGAGTGGCTCGCCGGCAGCAGCCCGGCCGCGGTCGACCGCGCCGCCGGCCTGGAGGCCGCCCGCCGGGCCCTGCGGGTGACGGGCTCGCTGCCCGGCTGGAACGGGGCGCCGCTGGTGGTCGAGGCGGAGGCGAGCGGCAACATCGCGGTGGGACCGACGCCCTGGGGCCTGCACCCCTGGGCGCCCGACGCCGTCCGGGCCGCGGGGGCGCCCGGAGAGGCGGAAGGCGTCCTGGAACGTGCCAGGGGACGCGGGCTGGTGGTCGTGCTGCGGGACGCCCACCGGCACGCGGCCCAGCGGGCGCTCGCCGGCGCGCTCCTGACGGCCCGTCCCGACACCGTGGTCGTGGAGATGGGGCTGCCGGTCTGGCACCCCGAAGCCGCCGTCTACCTGGCCACCTACGGCGCCGCCGCCGCCAACGCCCAAGCCGCCGCCGAGATCCTGGGGCTGGTCTCCACCGCCTGATCGCGGCCTGCGAGCCGTGGCGCGCCCGCCGGTCAAAGGCCCGGTACCGGCGGGCGCGCCACATCCATGCGCCCGCGCCGCCCACCACCAAGGCCTGCGCCGATCGTGTCCACCCGCTGGTCCTGCCCAGCCATGCGACGACCTGAGCCGTCGCGGTCGCGAGCGAAGCCGGATTCGAGCGAAGCAAGAATCCGATCGCGCAGCGAGCCCCTGGGCGAGCCGGAGCGATGCAGCGATCGCACGCATTGCCCGTTGAAGGAAGGCGCTCCAGCGCCTGACGCCGAGGGCAATGCCATGGGCAGAGTCAGACCAGTCCGATCGGCAAGGGATAATACGTACATGCGATTGTCCGCTCGGGTCGACTACGCGTTGCGTGCCGCCGCGGAGCTGGCGGTGGCCGGGAGTCACCCGGTGACCGCGGTCCAGCTCGCGGAGGCCCAGCAGATCCCGCCCAAATTCCTCGAGAACATCCTCGGCCAGCTGCGCCGTTCCGGGCTCATCCGCAGCCAGCGCGGCCCGGAGGGCGGCTACTGGCTGGCGCGGCCCGCCGAGCAGATATCCCTGGCCGACATCATCCGCGCGATCGACGGGCCGTTGCTCGGCGTCCGCGGCGAGCGTCCGGAGCACGTCGGCTATGAGGGACCGGCGCGGTCGCTGCAGGAGGTGTGGATCGCGCTGCGCGCCAGCGAGCGGGCGATCCTCGAGCGGGTGAGCCTCGGGCACATCGCCGCCGGCAAGCTGCCGGAGGGCGTCCAGAAGCTCACCGAGGACCCGTCGGCCTGGGAGAGCCCCTCGCTGATCTAGCGGCGGGGTCGGCACGGTGCCCGAAGGCGATGTCGTCTGGCTGACCGCCCGGCGCCTGCGCGAGGCGCTGGCCGGGCGGCCGTTGACGCATGCCCAGTTCCGGGTGCCCCGCCTGGCGACCGCCGACCTGCGCGGGCGGACGGTGCTCGACGTGGTGTCGCGGGGCAAGCATCTGCTCATCCGCGTCGAGGGCGGCCTGACGATCCACACCCATCTGCTCATGGAGGGCCGCTGGCAGATCCGGCCCGCCGGGCCGCCGCCGCGCGACCACCGGGTCCGGCTGGTGCTGGGGAACGCCGAGCGGCAGGCGGTCGGCTCCTCGCTGGGCCTGGTCGAGCTGCTGCGCACCGCCGAGGAGGACGCGGCCGTCGGCCACCTCGGCCCCGACCTGCTCGATCCCGGCTGGGACGCCGGGCTCGCCGCGCGGGCCGTCGCCCGGCTGGAGGAGCGGCCCGGCCGCGCGATCGGCGAGGCGCTGCTCGACCAGACCCGGCTCGCCGGGATCGGCAACGTCTACAAGGCCGAGATCCTGTTCCTGCGCGGCGTGCACCCGTGGACGCCGGTCTCGGACGTCCCCGACCTGCCCGGCCTGGTCGAGCTCGCTCACCGGCTGCTGGACGCCAACAAGGAGCGCCACGGCCACGTCACCACGGGGAACCTGGCGCGCGGGCAGGAGCACTGGGTGTACGGGCGCGCCGGACGCCCCTGCCGCCGCTGCGGGACCCGGATCGAACGCACTCCCCAGGCATCCGATGTGGGCGACCGCACGGCCTTCTGGTGCCCGCGCTGCCAACCGTCCCGCTAGGGCGTCGGGGCGGTCGGCGCCCGTCCGGCGCCTCGAGGTCGCGGACGGGTCGCCGCCGGGAGCGGGTCGCCGGATCCTGCGCCCGCGCGACCATCCTCCGATTGCGATCGTTCCAAGTCAATTCTCGGGTTTCCTTATCGATCTCCCAGGTCTAGCTTGGGCGGATGACCCTCGACGACCTGCGCGTGTTCGTGGCCGTCTGCGCGGCCGGCAACCTGAGCGCCGTCGCCCGCGATCTGTCGTGCAGCCAGTCCGCGGTGAGCCAGCACGTCAAGCGGCTCGAACGGGAGACCGGGCTGGTGCTGCTGGAGCGGCGGCCGCGCGGGGTGCTGCCCACCCGCGCCGGCCGGATCCTGCACCAGGCCGCGACCGAGGGCATCGCCGGGCTGGACGCGGCCCTCCGGCAGCTGGATGACCTGCGCCGCGGCGTCGGCGGGACGGTCCGCATCGCAACGGGCGCCACCACCGTCCGGCACTTCATGGCCGCGGGCGTGGCCGCGTTCCGGACCCGCCACCCCGACGCGGCGCTGCAGTTCGAGACCGCCGGGTCCAGCCGCCGCTGCCTGGAGGCGGTGCGCACGCACACCGCGGACCTGGCCTGGGTGACGATCGGCCCGCCGCTGGACGGCGTCGAGCAGCGCGCGTCCTGCGAGCTGCCCTGGGTGCTGGCCGTCCACACCGGCGACCCGCTGGCCGGCCGCGAGGCGATCGCGCTGGACGATCTGGCGGGCATCCGGCACATCGAGCTGCCCGCGCACTCGACGTCCCGCGTCCACCTGGAGATGCACCTCGAGCGGCACGGGGTGCGGCTGACGTCCAGCACCAGCGTCGCCGACTGGGACACCGCGCTGCTGCTGGCCGAACTCGGCCTCGGCCACGCGATCCTGCCCGCGCTGCCCGGCTGGGGCGGCGGGAGGGGCGAGGTGCGGCTGATCCCGATCCCCGGCCTGCCGCCGCTCACGGCCGGCTGGGCGGCGCGCCGCTGGGACGCGCTGAGCCCGCTGGCCGTCGAGTTCGCCGAGACCGTCCTGGAGCACCTGCGCCGCTGAACCGCGCCAGGCCACGAACACGCGGAAAGGCCCGGCCCCACACGAGGGGCCGGGCCTTTTCCGTCCGGATCCGGGGCCGCGCCGAGGATCGCGGCGGCGCGGCGCGGGGATCCGCGCTCTAGGCGATCAGGTCTGCGCCTGGAACATCCAGTGCTGCTTCTCCAGCTCCTGGGTGATGCCGATGAGCAGGTCCTGGGTCACGGGGTCGGGCTCGTCGGTCGCCGCGATCCGCTCGCGGAACCGCGCGATGATCTGCGCCAGCACGTCGGTGACCGCCGCGACGACCTTGTCGTCGGCCAGGTATCCGGCCTCGAGCTGCGGGAGCTCGGTGCGGTCGGCGACCGTGCGGGCACGACCGTCGGGGTTCACGCCGATCGCCACGGCGCGCTCGGCCACGTCGTCCTGGCCGCCGCGGGCGAGGTCGACGACCTCGTCCAGGTGCTCGTGCACGACCTTGAAATTGCGACCGGTCAGGTTCCAGTGCGCCTGCTTGGCCACGAGCGAAAGATCGATGAGGTCCACGAGGGCGCCCTGCAGGGCCTGCCCGGTGACCTTCAGTGCCTCGTCGGAGAGCGGGCTCTTGACGGCCGCCATTGTCGGGCTCCTTCCGCGTCGTTACGGTCATCCGCTACAACGGGGAAGCGTCCCCCCATATGCCGAGCCCATGCGTGAGACCGCGCACACCCGCGGCCCCGGTGGGGCATGAGCCCCGCGCCGCCCGCCGACCGGCGGGCACCGGCCGGTACGGCGATCCGCGGGGGCTAGGCCGCGACCATGTCGCCGCGGAACTCGCCGGTGATCTCCTCGGGGGTCTCCGGAATGCGCTCGGCGGGGATCCGCTCGTGCTCGGGCGCGCCGGCCATGACCGGCTCGTGCTGCAGCTCGGCGAGGGCCAGCGAGTCGGCCACCTCCCTGAGCACGTGCGACAGCGGAACGCCCAGCGCCTTGCAGATCGAGGAGAGCAGTTCGGAAGAGGCCTCCTTCTGCCCTCGTTCGACCTCGGACAGGTAGCCGAGGGAAACCCGCGCGGCCGCGGAAACCTCACGGAGGGTGCGTCCCTGGCGCAGCCGCAGCTGCCGCAGTACGTCACCGAGCAGCTGGCGAAGCAGGACCATCGTCTCGCTCCCTCCCTCAGTTCGGACCATCTGCCGGTTCCACCGTACCCGGCTTGGCGGTGGCGATGGCAGACCGTTGATTTCGTGTTCGCTCGGAACGTAACGCTGTAATCAGCCCCTAACTTCCCGATCTTCCCGAGCGTCCCCGGTCGCGACCTCGGCGTCAAGCCCCAACAGGACGCGTCTGAGCAGCTCAAGCGCGTGCACCACGGTCATCCGGCGGAGCACCGCGCGGATCTCCGGCCCGGTGCCGGGCACGGGGAGTTTCGGCCTGACCACGGTGCGCGTATCCCCGGGTCCGGTCACGCCGATATAGACCGTTCCCACCGGCTGCCCGTCCTGCGGCAACGGGCCGGCGACGCCGGTCACCGCGAGCCCGTAGGTCGCGCCGAGCCGGTCGCGGACGCCCGCGGCCATCGCGGCGGCCACGTCGGGGTGGACGGCCCCGTGCTCGGCGAGCAGGTCCTCCGGGACGCCGAGCAGGCGGTGCTTCAGCTCCGTGGCGTACGTCACCATCCCGCCCGCGTACGTCTCCGACGAGCCGGGCATCGCGGTCAGCTCGGCGCCGATGAGGCCGCCGGTGAGCGACTCGGCCACCGCGACGGTGGCGGAGCGCTCGGCGAGCAGCCGGTGCACGACGCGGTCGAGCGTCTCGTCGTCCACTCCGTAGACGACGGGGCCGAGCAGTTCGCGGACGCGCACCTCGACGCCGTCGAGCCGGCCCTTCGGATCCGCGCCGATCGTGGTGATGCGGATCTTCACCTCGGCGGGGTCGGGCAGGTAGGCCAGCTTCACCCCGTCCATGGCCTCGACCTCGGCGAGCCGCGTCGCGACGACCGACTCCCAGATCCCGGCGGTGCGCAGCGTGCGGCGGGCGACCGCGGGCAGCCCGGCGGTCGCGGCCAGCTCCGGCAGCACCACCTCGTCCATGATCGTGCGCATCTCGAACGGGACGCCGGGCAGCGCGTAGACGACGCCGCCCTCCAGCTCGACGCGCAGGCCGGGAGCGGTGCCGGCCGAGTTGCGCAGCTGCCCGGCCCCTTCAGGCACCTCCGCCATGCGGAACGCCATCTGCTGCAGTTCCCGCCCGGCCGCCTCGGCCCGCTCGCGCAGGCGCCGCTCCAGCGCCGGGTCGCGGACCAGCGGGACGCCCGCGGCCCGCGCGAGCGCGTCGCGGGTCAGGTCGTCGTAGGTGGGGCCGAGGCCGCCGGTGGTGATCACCGCGTCGGCGCGCTCCAGCGCGGACCGCACCGCGGCGACGATGACGTCCATCTCGTCGCCGACGACCACGCTGCGGGTCACCTCGACGTCGTGCTCGGCGAGCCGCCGGCCGAGCCAGGCCGCGTTCCCGTTGATGGTGTCGCCGAGGAGCAGCTCGTCCCCGACGGTGAGCAGTTCGACCCGCATCGCTTCCCCGTCCCGTTCGCCGACCAGCCGAATCTACCGGCCGGGGACGACGGTCCGGAGCGGGGCGCGCACGCGGTCGGCCGGAGCGGGCGGCGGAACAGGCGGAGGGCGGGCGGAGGGCGCCGACGGCGGCGGGGCGCGCCCGGTTGACGGCACCGGACGGCCGAATCAGGACGAAGGACTCTTTCCCGGCAAACACCACTTGCCTGATCGTTCGCCGTATATCTCATTTCGTTGGCCGGGAAAAACGCGAGCCGTGCATTGTGTCACACACCCGCGCGGCCCCGCACACTGCGCGCGGATGGGAACGCGACCGGGGCGCGCATCGTCGCACCGCCCCGACCTGCGCCATTGCGTTCCGCGGTCCACCATCGGCCACACGTGCCGTCATTTTGTGAGTCAGAACTCATTTGCCATGTCGCGACCACTCCCCATTCACAGGGATAATTGCCAGTGCGGCCGCCATGAACGGGGCTGCGGGGCACGACCGGGGTGGGCGTGCTCCCGCAGCCCGCATGGCGGCCGTACCCGTTCGCGGCCCGGGCCGTCTCCGGCGGTCAAGGGCGCGCCAGCCGGCGCAGGACGGCCCCGCAGCGCCGCGCGTACGCGCGCTGGAACAGCGGCCCGAACGGCCCTGCCAGTTTCGCCGGAGCCGTGGCCGGACGGCTGAACGAGGTGATCGTCAGCCACACCTCGCCCTCGTCGTCCAGGTGCACGACGAACGCCTCCTCCCCCGCCATCGGATGGCCCTCCAGCGTCCCGTAGGCCCATCCGGCGCGGCGGTCCTCCTCCTGCGTCCAGACGACCCGGCACGGCGCCGACAGCCGCAGCGGTCCGATCCCGGCGCCCATCTCGACGGTCACGCCGGGCGCCGCGCGCGGAGCCGACGCCCGCACGCGCGCCGGAAGCGCCCGGTGCATCCAGAACTCCATCAGCGCGTCCGAGGCGTTCCGGAACGCGGCCGGCCC
Source organism: Actinomadura napierensis (assembly GCF_039529375.1). Lineage (NCBI taxonomy): Bacteria > Bacillati > Actinomycetota > Actinomycetes > Streptosporangiales > Thermomonosporaceae > Actinomadura > Actinomadura napierensis. The sequence continues at coordinate 13,298 of NZ_BAAAMR010000021.1, read as the reverse complement.
CGCGCCGACGAGCGTGCGCACCCGCAGATGCCGGTACCCCGGCGGCCGCTCCGCGTCCCGCGTCGCGCCGACCTCGCGATAAGTGAAGCCTTGCCCGCTCATCGACCTCCGGCCCCCAAACTGACCAATCGGTGTCAAGTATCGCTCGTTCTCCTGTTCACCCGCCGGACGCCGATCTAACGTCGCCTCATGCTCGCCGTCATCGCCGGACTGAACGTCTTCCCCATCAAGAGCGCGGGAGGTGTCGCGCTCGCCGAGGCCGAACTGACACCGCAGGGGTTCCGGCACGACCGCGCGTTCATGCTCGTCCGCCCGGACGGACGGCACCTGTCGCAGCGGGAGGTGCCCGAACTCGCCCTGCTCCGGCCCGCCTACGACGGCGTGAAGCTCACCGTCCACACGCCGCTCGCCGACTCGCCCCTGATCTGCGAGGCCGCCGACGGCCCGGCCCGCGACGTCACCGTGCACCGCCTTCCCTGCCAGGGCATCGACCAAGGCGACGACGCCGCGGAATGGTTCTCCGACGCCCTCGGGATCGGCTGCCGCCTCGTCCGCTTCACCGGGACGCGCCCGACCAAGCGCGGCGGCGGCACGCTGACGTTCGCGGACGGGTACCCGGTCTCGGTGCTGTCCGGCGAGTCGCTCGACGACCTGAACGACCGGGTGGACGCGCCGCTCCCGATGGACCGGTTCCGCCCCAACATCGTCCTGCGCGGCCTCGGCCCCTACGGCGAGGACGGGGTCACCCGGCTGCGCGGCGGCGCCGAGATCGAGCTGATCAAGCCGTGCGCGCGCTGCGTCATCATCAACACCGACCAGGAGACGGCCCGGCGCTCCCCCGTGGCCCTGCGCACGCTCGCCGGGTACCGCACCGGCCACTTCAACGGCTCCCGCGAGATCGTGTTCGGGCGGCTCGGCGTCCCGCGCGTCACCGGCGTCCTGCGCGTGGGCGGCGAGCTGTCCGCGACCTGAGCCCGGCGGACGGTCAGGAGCGCGGGGCGCGGCGCAGCCGCCAGGCCTGCGCGACGTAGTCGGCGCCCGTGACGACGGTGACGATCAGGGCGGCGCCCATTGTGACCCAGCGCAGGTAGTCCAGCGGACCCGGCAGGATATAGAAGCCGATCGCGAAGACCTGCAGCATCGTCTTCAGCTTGCCGCCCTTGCTGGCCGGGATCACCCCGTACCTGATGACGACGAACCGCATCAGCGTGATGCCGATCTCGCGGACCATGATGACGACCGTCACCCACCACCACAGCTCGCCCAGCACCGACAGGCTGACCAGGGCCGCCCCGATGAGCGCCTTGTCGGCGATCGGGTCGGCGATCTTGCCGAAGTCGGTGACGAGGCCGCGGGCGCGGGCCAGGTCCCCGTCGATCTTGTCGGTGACGGACGCGGCGGCGAACACCGCGAACGCGCCGATCCGCCAGCCGGTGCCGTCCAGGAACAGCAGCCACACGAACAGCGGGACCAGCGCGATGCGCAGCAGCGTCAGCGCGTTGGCGATGTTGTAGACGCTCGCGGGCGGCGGATCGGGCGCCCCGGCGACCGGTTCGGGCATGCCGGCGATCATGACACGTCCGCGACGAGGTCCACTCCGTCGGCACCGGTCACGCGGGCGGCGACGATCTCCCCGAGGGCCAGCCCCTCGCCGCGGACCAGCACCGTCCCGTCCACCTCGGGCGCCTGGTGGGCCGCGCGGCCCTCGAACCCGCCGTCCGCCTTGTCCTCCAGCAGGACGTGGATCTCGGTGCCGACGCGGTCCTCGGCGCGCTGCGAGGTCAGCTCCTCGGCGAGCTCCGTCAGGTCCTCGACGCGGCGGGCGATCTCGTCCGGGTCGACCTTGCCGGGCAGGTTCGCGGCCTCGGTGCCGTCCTCGTCGGAGTAGCCGAACACGCCGATCGCGTCGAGCCGCGCGGCGGACAGGAACTCCGCCAGTTCCTCGTAGTCGTCCTCGGTCTCGCCGGGGAACCCGACGATGAAGTTGGACCGCACGCCCGCCTCCGGGGCCAGCGCGCGGATCTGGTCGAGCAGCTCCAGGAACCGGACGCGGTCGCCGAACCGCCGCATCGAGCGCAGCACCGGTCCGCTGGCGTGCTGGAAGGACAGGTCGAAGTAGGGCGCGACGCCGGGCGTGCCGCAGATCGCCTCGATCAGCCCCGGCCGGGTCTCGGCGGGCTGCAGGTAGCTGGCCCGGACGCGCTCGATGCCGTCCACGGCGGCGAGGCCCGGCAGCAGCTTCTCCAGCGCCCGCAGGTCGCCGAGGTCCTTGCCGTAGGACGTGGAGTTCTCACTGACCAGCACCAGCTCGCGGACGCCGTGGCCGGCGAGCCAGCGCGCCTCCTCCAGCACCTCCGCCGGCGGACGCGACACGTACGCGCCGCGGAACGCCGGGATGGCGCAGAACGTGCAGCGCCGGTCGCAGCCGGACGCCAGCTTCAGCGGGGCGACCGGGCCGCCGCCGAGGCGCCGCCGCAGCACCCGCGGCCCCGACGCGGGGGCCAGGCCGTCCGGCAGGTCGCCCGGGCCACCGTGCCCGGGGATCGCCACGTCCGGCGCGGACGCGGAGCGCTCGGCGGGGCTGATCGGCAGCAGCGTGCGGCGGTCGCGCGGGGTGTGGGCCTCGCGCGCGCGGCCCTCCACCACCTCGTCGAGCCGCTCCCCGATCGACAGGTAGTCGTCGAAGCCGATCACCGCGTCGGCCTCCGGCAGCGCCTCCGCCAGCTCCCTGCCGTACCGCTCGGCCATGCAGCCGGCGGCGACGACCTTGGCGCCGGAGTCGTGCGCGGCCAGCAGCGTGTCGATCGAGTCCTTCTTCGCCGCCTCGATGAAGCCGCAGGTGTTGACGACCACGACGTCGGCGCCGTCCGCGCCGTCGGCCAGGTCCCAGCCGGCGTTCTCCATGCGCGCGGCGAGCTCTTCGGAGTCCACCTCGTTGCGGGCGCAGCCCAGCGTGATCAGCGAGACCTTGCGGCGAGTCGACATGCCCCTAAGGTAATGGGCGCCGGGACCTGGCGGGCCCTCGCCCCGCCGGTGCGGCGACCGGGCGGTCACGCCCTCGGCGGGGCCGCTTCGGGACGTCAGGCGGCCGCCGGGTCGTTGCGGTCGAAGCTGAGCCGCTGCACGCCCTTGCCCTTGCCGGGCGTGCCGATGTCCTTGCCGTTCACGGTGAGCCGGACGCCGCCGCCGACGCCGATCACCATGCTGATCTTCTTCTTCGCGGTCCACTTCTTCTGGTCGCCGCTGCGCAGTACGCCGGAGTACAGCGCCTTGCCCTTGTCGCCGCGGACGTTGACCCAGACCGTGCGCTTGGCGATGACCTGGACCTCGACCTTGGTGCGCGGGGCCGCCGCGACCGGGTCGGTCGTCTTGACGGGCGGCGACGGGCTCGGCTTCGGCGTGCGCGCCGCGGGCGTCCCGGCGACCTGCCGCGCGGTGTGCCGCTCGTGCCCGCCGTCGTGCCGGATGGCCTGGAACACCCCGCCGATGACCACGACGGCGAGGGCAAGGGCCATCGCCGCGCTCCAGTTCGCCGAGCGGCGCTCGCGGAAGGGGATCGGGCGCTCCGGCTCGAACGCCGCCGTCGCCGACACCGGCTGCGGCGCGCCGCCGTGCGCGGCGTCGAACTCGGTGACGAGCGGTTCGGGGTCGATGCCGATGACCCGCGCGATGCTGCGGATGTGGCCGCGGGCGTAGAAGTTGCCGCCGCAGGCGGAGAAGTCGTCGGACTCCATGCCGCGGATCACCGTCTCGCGGATCCGCGTGTGGAGACTGACCTGCGTCACCGAGAGACCCGCCTGCCGTCGCTCCTGGGCCAAGGTCTCACCGATGCTCACGCCAGGCCTCCTTCGAGCGCGTCCGCGGCTGGTTCCACGCTGATGCGACACCAGTCTAGAAACGGGAATGCCCGCTCGGCGAGCGCCAACACGTTCGAAACAGGGCAAGATTTCGCATCATTCCGCCATGCCCGTCCCTGGATCGGGCGGCCATATGACGGCAACCGAGCGGACATTCCATTGTTCCCCCGCGGTAAGGGCCGCGGGGGAACGGCCCGTCAGCCTCCGCCGCGCAGTTCCGCGAGCACCCCGGGCAGGTCGTCGGGCTTGGCGAGCACGTCGCGGGCCTTGGAGCCCTCGCTCGGCCCGACGATGTCGCGGCTCTCCATCAGGTCCATCAGCCGGCCCGCCTTGGCGAACCCGACGCGCAGCTTGCGCTGCAGCATCGAGGTCGACCCGAACTGCGTCGACACCACCAGCTCGATCGCCTGGACGAGCAGGTCCATGTCGTCGCCGATGTCCTCGTCGATCTCCTTCTTCGGCGCGGACGACTCGGCGACGTCCTCCCGGTATTTCGCCTCCATCTGCCCCTTGCAGTGGTCGACGATCCCGGTGATCTCCTTCTCCGCCACGTAGGCGTTCTGGAGCCGCATGGGCTTGCTCGCGCCCATCGGCAGGAACAGGGCGTCGCCCTGCCCGACCAGCTTCTCCGCGCCCGGCTGGTCGAGGATGACGCGGCTGTCCGACAGCGACGACGTCGCGAACGCCAGCCGGGACGGCACGTTGGCCTTGATGAGCCCGGTGACGACGTCCACCGACGGGCGCTGCGTCGCCAGCACCAGGTGGATGCCGGCGGCGCGGGCGAGCTGGGTGATGCGGACGACGGAGTCCTCGACGTCGCGCGGTGCGACCATCATCAGGTCGGCGAGCTCGTCCACGATCACCAGCATGTACGGGTAGGGGGTGTAGACGCGCTCGCTGCCGGGCGGCGCGGTGAGCCTGCCCGCCTTCACCGCCTTGTTGAAGTCGTCGATGTGCCGGAAGCCGGACGCGGCCAGGTCGTCGTAACGGCGGTCCATTTCGCCGACGACCCATTCGAGCGCTTCGGCCGCTTTTTTGGGATTTGTGATGATCGGGGTGATCAGGTGGGGAATGCCCTGATACATGGTCAACTCGACCCGTTTCGGGTCGACGAGGATCATCCGCACCTCGTCCGGCGTCGCGCGCATCAGGATCGAGGTGATGAGCCCGTTGATGCACGTCGACTTGCCGGCGCCGGTCGCGCCCGCGATGAGGATGTGCGGCATCTTCGCCAGGTTCGCCACCACCGTGCGGCCCTCGACGTCCTTGCCGAGGCCCACGATCATCGGGTGGTGCTCGTTGGTCGCCGCGGGTGAGCGCAGCACGTCGCCGAGGCTGACGATGTCCTTGTCGGTGTTCGGAATCTCCACGCCGATCGCCGACTTGCCGGGGATCGGCGAGATGATCCGCACGTCCGCGCTCTTCACCGCGTAAGCGATGTTCTTGGTCAGCGCGATGACCTTCTCGACCTTGACCGCCGGGCCCAGTTCGATCTCGTACCGGGTGATCGTCGGCCCCCGGGTGAACCCGGTGACCTGCGCGTCGATGTCGAACTGCTCCAGCACCCCGGTGAGGGCGTTCACCACCGTGTCGTTGGCCTTCGTGCGCGCCTTGGTCACGGTGCCCGGCCGCAGCGACGAGGTGTCGGGCAAGACGTAGACCTCGCCGGACGACGACAGCGGCAGCTGCTCGGAGCTGCGCGGCGCCGGCGTCGGGTCGCGGACCTCGGCGCGCTCGGGCTGCTCGGCCGGGGCGAACTCCTCCGGCGGCGCGTCGTCCATCGGCGGCCCGTCGTCGGCGGGCGGCGCCGGCGGCGGGACGTCGCCGCCGAACGGGTCCGGCTCGAACAGCTCGTCGGCGAGGTCGCGCGCCGGCCGGTCGGGACGCTTCGGCTCGTCCTCCAGCAGCGGCGTGTCGTACGGCTTGGAGTGCTCGCCGACCTCCAGCTCGTCGCCGGCCTCGTCCGCCTTCTTCTTGCGGCGGCGCTTCTTCGGCGCCTCCGGCTCGCCCTCCACCGTGTCGGACGGGCGCTCCGGGCGGCCCTGCAGCGTCGCGACGGCCCACAGGTCGCCGACGCGCTCGGGCACCTTCGCGATCGGGGTCGCGGTGATGACCAGCAGCCCGAACCCCGACAGCAGGAGCAGCAGCGGCACCGCCACCCAGCCGCTGAGCGCGGCGTCGAGCGGCGCCGACACCAGCCAGCCGACGACGCCCCCCGCGTCGCGCACCCCGGGCATGTCCTTCGACGGGGACGGGATGCCCGCGGCGATGTGCAGGACGCCGAGCACGCCGACGGTGAGCGCGGTCAGCCCGATGACGACGCGCCCGGTCTCCTCGTTCTGCTCGGGGTGGCGCAGCGTCCGCCACGCCAGCAGCGCCAGCACCACCGGCAGCGCCATCGCGACGATGCCGATGCCGCCGCGCACGACCTTCTCCAGCGCGATCGTGACGACGCCGTCGGGCCGGAACCAGGTGACCGACGCCAGCACGATCGACGAGCCGAGCAGCGCGAGCCCGAGCCCGTCGCGCCGGTGCTCGGGGTCGAGGTTGCGGGCGCCGTCGCCGTAGGCGCGGAAGATGGAGCCGACGGCGACCGCCGCGAGCAGGTACAGCTTGAACAGCAGCTTGAAGAACCCGAGGACGGCCTGCGAGATCGGGTCGGGCTTCTGCTGCTGCGGGCGCCCGCAGCCGGAGCCCCGGCCGGCGCCGCCCTTGGCCGCGCCGCTCCTGGCTCCGCCGCCCTTCGCGCCACCGCCCTTCGCACTGCCGCTCGTTCGCTTCCGGGGGGACGGCCCTGCGGGTTTGCGAGCCGCGCTGCCCCCGGTACGCGAGGAGGTGGTCTTCGCTCCCCCGGACGCACGTGTGGCCATGGTTATGAGAGTAGCCAAGGACGCTCGGGGTTCCCGGGACGGCGAACGGGCGTGTTGCCCCATACCGGGACGGCCGCGACCGTGCGCCGCGGCCGTCCCGGACGGCGGCTAGACCTCGACGACCACCGGGATGATCATCGGGCGGCGGCGGTAGTTGTCGCTCACCCACTTGCCGACCGTGCGGCGGATCAGCTGGTTGATCTGGTGCTGGTCGTTGACGGCGTCGCCGGCCGCGCCGGCGAGGACCCCCTCGATCCGCTCGATGATCTCGTTGAAGTCCTCGTTGACGATGCCGGCGCCGCGGGCGTGCACCTCGGGCCCGGCCACCAGCTTGCCGGAGGTGGAGTCGATCCCGACGACGATGGAGACGAAGCCCTCCTCGCCGAGGATCCGCCGGTCCTTCAGCGAGGTCTCGGTGACCTCGCCGACCGACAGGCCGTCCACGTACACGTACCCGGCCGGGACGGCACCGACGATCTTGGCGTGGCCGTCCACCAGGTCGACGACCACGCCGTCCTCGGCGATGACGATGTTGTCGTCGGGGACGCCGGTGAGCGCGGCGAGCTTGGCGTGCGCCCGCAGGTGCCGCCACTCGCCGTGGATCGGCATGAAGTTGCCGGGCTTGGTCACGTTCAGCACGTACAGCAGCTCGCCCGCCGACGCGTGCCCCGACACGTGCACGAGCGCGTTGCCCTTGTGCACGATCCGCGCGCCCCACCGGGTGAGGCCGTTGATGACGCGGTTCACCGCGTTCTCGTTGCCGGGGATGAGCGAGGACGCCAGCATCACCGTGTCGCGGTCGGTGATGCGGATCGAGTGGTCCCGGTTGGCCATCCGCGACAGCGCCGACATCGGCTCGCCCTGCGAGCCGGTGCACACCAGCACCAGCCGGTCGCCGGGGATGTCGTCCAGCTCCTTCTGGTCGACCATGATGTCCTCGGGGACGTTCAGGTAGCCCAGCTCGCGGGCGACGCCCATGTTGCGGACCATCGAGCGGCCCACGAAGCACACCTTGCGGCCGTTGGCGACCGCGGCGTCCAGGACCTGCTGGACGCGGTGGATGTGCGAGGCGAAGCACGCGACGATGAGCCGCTCCTGCGCGGTGCGGAACACCTCGTCGACGACCGGCCCGATGTTGCGCTCGCTGGTGACGAAGCCGGGGACCTCGGCGTTGGTGGAGTCCGAGAGCAGCAGGTCGATGCCCTCGGCGCCGAGCCGGGCGAACCCGGGCAGGTCGGTGAGCCGGCCGTCCAGCGGCAGTTGGTCCATCTTGAAGTCGCCGGTGTGCAGGACGAGCCCGGCGGTCGTGCGGACGGCGAGGGCGAGGGCGTCCGGGATCGAGTGGTTGACGGCGAAGAACTCGCAGTCGAACGGCCCGAACGTGCGCCGGTCGCCCTCGGCCACCACGTCGGTGACCGGTTTGATGCGGTGCTCGGTGAGCTTGGCCTCCAGCAGGGCCAGGGTGAGCCTCGAGCCGATCAGCGGGATGTCGCGGCGCTCGCGCAGCAGGTACGGGACCGCGCCGATGTGGTCTTCGTGCCCGTGCGTGAGGACGACGGCCTCGATGTCGTCGAGGCGTTCCCTGATGTACTCGAAATCCGGCAGGATCAGGTCGACGCCGGGCTGCTCGGTCTCGGGGAAGAGCACGCCGCAGTCGACGACGAGCAGGCGTCCGCCGAGCTCGTAGACCGTCATGTTGCGGCCGATCTCCCCGAGCCCGCCGAGCGCGACGATGCGCAGCCCGCCCTCGGGCGGGGCGGGCGGGTCCGAGAGCTCCGGGTGAGGATGGCTCACCGGGCGACCTCCGGAATGGTTGCCTCCGGCACTTTCACTCCCCCTATCGTGAGGTCTTCGCGCAGGTGCACCGCGAACTCGGCCGTGGCCTCCACCAGCGGGGCGCGCAGCGGGCCGCCCCCGGGAAGGCCCAGCAGGTTCAGCGCTGCCTTCACGGCGATGGCGCCCTGCGTGCGGGTCATGATCGCGGTGACCACGGGCAGCAGGCGCCGGTGGATCTCCAGCGCCCGCCCATGCTCACCGGCGCGGTATGCGTCGATCATCTCATGGAGCTCGGTGCCCACGACATGGCCGACCACACTGACGAACCCGGCGGCGCCGACCGACAGCCACGGCAGGTTCAGCACGTCGTCGCCGGAGTACCAGACCAGGTCGGTCTCCGCCATCACCCGGGACGCCCCGAACAGGTCGCCCTTGGCGTCCTTGACCGCGATGATCCGCGGGTGCTCGGCGAGTTTCATCAGCGTGTCGTTCTGGATCGGCACCCCGGCGCGCCCCGGGATGTCGTAGAGCATGTTCGGCAGGCCCGTCGCGTCGGCCACCGCCGTGAAGTGGCGGAGCAGGCCCTCCTGCGGGGGCTTGTTGTAGTACGGGGTGACCACGAGCAGACCGTGCGCGCCGGCGGCCTCGGCCTGCCGCGCGAGTTTCAGGGTGTGCTCGGTGTGGTTGGTTCCGGCACCGGCGACGATCACGGCGCGGTCGCCGACCGCCTCGATGACCGCGCGCAGAAGCGTGCTCTTCTCGTCGTCGCTCGTCGTCGGCGACTCGCCGGTCGTCCCGTTGACGACCAGGCCGTCGTGGCGCCGCTCGTCGACCAGGTGGGTCGCGAGGCGCGCGGCGCCGTCGTAGTCGACTCCGCCGTCCGGCAGGAACGGCGTGACCATCGCGGTCAGCATCCGCCCGAACGGGGCGTCGGTCGATGTGCTGGGTGCCATGCATCGAACGGTACCGTTCCGGCCGCCGGCTTGGACCCGCAGGTGGAGGGGTTTCGCGGCCGGGCCCGGACGGGCATGGAAGAAGCCGCCGCCACACGCTCGGGGGTACGCGTGGCGGCGGCTCCCACACCCGACATCGTGGCACGCAAATGCCTCGTTACGGGGTCAGTCCGGCCACTTCCCGGACTCGGTTGGATAACATGACCCTCCGGTCAGTTCGCGCAGCCGGCCGCGCAGTTCCTCGACGTCCGGCGTGCGCACGAGATCATTGCCCCGGACGGCCCACCACTGCCCTGACCCGCCCCGCCCGATCCGCCAGCCGGTGAACTCGGCTGACAGCTCGCTGAGCCGGTCGGCGTCATGCCACACCGTCTGCTGAATGCGCACGGCCTCGTCCCCACTTCCCTTTGCCATCCGCTGGTACGGCCCGGTCTTCCGCACCCGTCCCTACCCCACCGGGGCGTCGCTATACACCCCTTTCTACCTGGGCATACGAAGAAATCAGTACGTAGTCGGCCGGGTTTCCCGGGGGCCAACTTTTTCTGTCGCGGGAGGCAGCCATGTCGCGCGATAACGGGCCCATTCGGCCGGTCCGGTGGTCCAGTCGGCGTACACGCCGACGCCGTACGGGCGCTTCGGCGGCCGTTTCAGCTCGTCGATTCCGCGCCTTACACCACGGAGTGCGACGGTGAGATTCTCAGCCCAGTCCATCTTGGGTCGGTAAGTGGGGACGCCGACGAATACCGTCACCTGATCGCCGATGAGTTCGAGGGTGTGCCGGGTGTGCCGGGCGAAGTGCCAGCCCGCGAGCGACCGCGTCGGCAGCGACACGTCATAGGTCATGATCGCCACCTGGTCGACCCGGCGGGCGACCTTTCGCAGGAAGTCGTCGGTCGGACGGGGCGGGTAGTGCCACGGCCCGGTGCGCGGGAGCAGGGCCTTGTAGACGGATTGGGCCGCGTCAAAGAGCGTCGGCTGTTCCAGTGCGACCGACAGCAGGCGACCGCGCGAGCGGGTCAGCTCGCGGGTGCCGTCCAGCAGCGCCAGGAACGCCCGGTCGTCGGGATAGATCGGCTCGAAGTCGTAGTGGATGCCGTCGAAGCCGAGGTCGAGGAAGGCCGCGTCGGTCTTGAGCACCTGCTCCCGGACCGCCGGGACGTCCAGGTCGATGACGCCCTTGCCTTCCACCGTGCGGATCTGCCCCAGGTACGCCTGGGCGTGCACGCCCGGCGCGTACTTGTGGACGGCGGCGACCAGGCGCTTCGCGTACCGGTACTTGGACGCGGGCACCGTCCCGTCCGCCTCGAACGGCCCGGCGTGGAAGAACACGTCGGTGATCCGGTTCTCCTGGAGGAGCGCGGCAAGGGCCCGGTATTCGGCGTCCGTGTGCGGCTCCCCCACCCACTGGTGGCGCGCCCACAGCGCGTTCACCTCGGTGCCGCGCGCCTTGGGCTCGGGCTGCCACCACACCCATGCCCCGGCGAAGGCGATCGCCACCAGGCCGAGGGCGTACGCCGCCGTCCAGCCCGCCCACCGCAGTACCCCGCGCCGGACCCCGCCCGACCGCCTCGTCCCCGCCATCCGGCAATGATCGCCTACAGGGCCAGCGCATCGGACATCCAGCGCTGACCGGGTATAGCTCGACGCATCGGGCATATCGGGAGTGCCGTGCCACATCGGGCGCACCCGGGCCGGCCGGGTCGGCGCCGGGCATGGCCGAGGGCATGCGACGGCCATCAGTCGATCATGATTGCGCCGGGCCCGCGTGGCGCGTGCGCCGAGCGCCCGCACCGGGGGAAGCCTGTGGTGACGAGGCGGTTCAGCGGCGCCGCGACCTCCGATTCGAACATTGGTTCGAATCGGAGGTCGCGATGGGGGGCCGCCCCGATCCTGTTCCGAAGTACCGGGATGGAGGTCGAACCGACATGCGAGCACGACCGAACCAGGCCGAACCGAAACCCCTGATCAGCACCCGCGCTCTCCTGATCGTCCTCGTGGCGGCCGGAGCCGCCGCGCTGACCGCGCTGGCCCCGCAGGCCGCGATCCCCATCGGCGTCGGCGTCGGCGTCGTCACCCTGCTGGCCCAGATCGTCAAAGACTGAGCCCTTGAGTTGCGGCGAGTCGTCGTTACGGACCGATCCGTAACGACGACTCGCCGCAACTCAACGAAGGGTCAGAAGACGGGAATGATGTCCTCAGCCTCGATGCCGGTGACGTCGACGCCGGAGATGTCCAGCTCGGGAATGGCCGGGAACTCGATGCCCCAGCGCTCCACGATCGCGCGGACGCGGGCGATGGCGACCCGCCAGTTCTCCGCCTGCTCGCCGAACGACAGGACGCCGAGCCCGGCGTCGCGGGCGTGGTCCATCAGGACGCGGTGGTTGGCCAGGAAGTAGGGCGGCAGGTCCCAGAAGCCGTCCGGCGGCTCCCAGAGGATCATCGACAGGAACACGAACCCGGCCCGCAGCTGCTTGGTGATCTGGCCCTTGACGTCCTCGGTGAGTCCGGGCCATTCGTTCTCGAGGATCGTCATGCAGATCTGCAGATGCCGCGACTCGTCCCTACCGATCCGCTTGAACATTTCACCGAACAGCGGATGGCGGGTCCCCGACGCCATACCGCGGAACAGGGTCGACGCGGCCATCTCCCCCATCATGAAGCTGGTGAACAGCACGGCGAGCGAGTACTTGCGGACGGCGCTGCTGTAGCCGTGCCAATAGCGGCCGCCATTGTGGTAGAGCCAGCCGATGTTGTTGTGCGCGGCCTTCTCCAGGTCCGTCTCCGGCCGCCAGCCGAGCGGGCCGCCCGGCCAGATCCGCGCGATCGACCGCTGGCAGCACTCCTCGTGGTTCATCTCGTCGCGCGTGATCGAGAAGAAGCACTTGCGGACCGGGTCCTCCTCGTGCTGCTCAAACGCGTGGATGGTGGCGCGGGCGAACACCGCGGGACCGGAGGCGTCGAAGTTGGCCAGCACCGCGAACCAGTACATGATCCCGAGCCGCTGCTCCGGCGTGAACCCCTCCGGGCGCAGCTCGTCCCAGGGCAGGTCGGCGGGGTTCCACACCGTCCGCTTCGACTTTTCGTAGATGGCGGCGAGCTTGTCGGTCTCGACGCGCCACTCCATCGGGTAGATGTTCGGCTGCGGGATCTCCGGGGCGGGCCAGAACCCGCCCTCAGGAACGATCGGCTTGTCGGCCATGGAAGGCTCCTCGATGGTCACCGTTCTGTGACGCCCTACCGTCCATTGTGGGCGACCCCGTCACGGCCCGGAAGGCGCCGGGGGTGCGGCGGACCCGCGTCCGCTGGGTCAGGGCCACGCAGACGAGAACCCCAACGGCGGCGAGCACGGTCACCGCGTCGACCGACTCGTCGAGCAGGAGCCACGACCAGGCCAGCGTCAGCACCGGCTGGGCGAGCTGCACCTGGCTGGCGCGGGCGATCCCGGCGCGCGCCAGACCCTCGTACCAGGCGAAGAAGCCGAGGTAGGCGGAGAACACCGTCACGTACCCGAAGCCGAGCACGGTGTGGCCCGTCCAGTGCGGGTGCGTCGTGGCGAGCAGCCAACCGGTGACCGGGACGGTGATGGGCGCGGCGAGCACGAGCGCCCACGAGATCACCCGCCAGCCGGGCATGTCGCGGGCGAGCCGGCCGCCCTCGGCGTAGCCCGCGGCGGCGGCCAGCAGCGCGCCGAACAGCAGCAGGTCGGCGGCGCTGAACCGGCCGGCGCCGCGGACCAGCGCGAAGCCGGTGACGCAGGCGGCCCCGGCGGCGCCGGCGAGCCAGACGACGCGGGACGGCCGCTCGCCCCCCCGCAGCACGCCCGGGGAGGCGGGGGGCGCGCG
>NZ_BAAAMR010000020.1:0-106233 GCF_039529375.1 Actinomadura napierensis | reverse complement strand
GCCAGGTTGGACTTGCCGGACTGCGTCGCCCCGGCGTTGAGCCAGTGCGGCACGGTGCGGAAATCCATCACCCAGTCGGCGCCGTTCTCCAGCTTCCCCGGACGCACCCTGAGCAGTTCCGCAGGCGCCAGCGACAGCGTCACCTCGGTGAGCGGGTCCCGCATGGTCGCCCACAGCGTCACGAACCCCGGCCGGACGTCGACCACCCGCACCGAGTGGACGCGCCAGGCGTGCGCGATGCCTTCCGCGGCCTTCTCATAGTCCGCCGGAACCTGCCCATCGTGCAGCCGCAGCCGCATCCGCCAGCCGAGCCGAGTCGGGCGCAGGATGCCCAGGCGAGGGGCGCGCTCGACGTCGACCCGCCGCACCCGCCGCTTCTGCTGCACCATGGCGGCCGCCGACCGGGACGCCACCCCGACGACCGGGACGGCGTCCAGGGTGAGCCGGAACCGGCGCCGGTTGCGGGTCAGCTTGCAGCCCGAGGCGACGTGATGCCACGTCAGGTACACCAGCACCGCCCGAGCCGGGAAGCCGACGCCGTACCAGAACGACACCGGGTGCCACCGGCGCCAGGCCCAGAGCCCGGCCGCCGCAGCGGCCAGGACCCCGAGCACTGTGTAGAAGTCAGTCATGACCGGGCCGCCGCTCAGGCCACGTCCGCCGCAACGGACGGAGCCGACGACGAGCCCGGAGCGTCCGGCACCGCCACCGGACCGGCCACCGCGATACGCGACGCCCGATAGGCGACACCCCACCGCTTCTGACCGCCGATCACCTGCTCCCACGGGAACGCCACCAGCCCCACCGGCGTCACGATCTGCCCGATACTCACCTCCTGATCGCCCGGAACCGACACGTTCACCAACTCGACCCGCCCCATGGCGTCCGCCGCCGACAGCCCGACCGTGAACACCGTCTTACCGTCCCGGTCCACCTTCACCTCCCCCGTCTCCTGACTCACCAGCTTGGGACGCGGCGCCGACACGCACACGAACGTCAGCGCCGACAGATCCACCGGGATGTTGCGCACGAGGAACCTCCGAGGTTCACGCTCACTTGGACAGATACCAAGGTACCTAGCTATGTATAGAAGTCAAGTGAGTGACCGAAAATTTCCTCAGGTACCTAGAGACCTAGAGCCAGGCGTACACTGCCTGACATGGCAAAAGGCCCGGTCGATCGACGCAAGCCGTACGTGCGCATCGCTGACGAGCTGCGCCACGACATCGCCACGGGCAAGTACCCCGTGGGGGAGACCCTGCCGCCGGGCGCCAGACTCGCCGAGACGTACCAAGTTTCCGGCATGACGGTCAGCAACGCGATAGCCGTCCTGCGGGACGAAGGGCTCGTGACCACGCGTCAGGGAGCCAGGGGAGCGACCGTCATAGCGACCCCGGATACGCAAGACGCCGGAGAGGCCCCGGCGGAGCGAAGCGAAGAATTCGAGATCATCTTCGCCCAGCTCCAGGAGATCCGGGGCCACATCCGGCGTCTGAATTCTAGGCTGGACGCGATTGACGAGCGGACTCGGGATCAGTGACCCGCATCGACAGTTCCGCCGTCCGGTCCTGTAGTTCGTCCAGCTCAGCCGCGATTTCGGCCAGCATCGCGAACAGGATCTGACGCTCTTCCTCGGTCAGTCCGACCGCCCTCCTTCGACCGTTCCTGCCATGGGCGCGCGACGCATCCAGCCGCACGATCTTGCCGTGTGATTGCCGACCGGTGGTCATGGCGTCGCGTCCTGGTCGTACTTGCGCAGCCGCTCCCGCAGTTCCGGCGCGTCCTCGGCGTACAGTGCGCCCCAGTTCGGTCGAACGGCGACCCATCGCCCCGAGCTTTCGCGAGAGATGAGCCAGCGCGGGAACTCTGTTTCGAGCTGGTACTCCATGCTCTCGATCAGCCCCGACAGGTCGATCTCATGCTTGCCCATCAGCCGGCACCCCCGAGCAGGTGCAGCCCCTCCACGTGCGTGGCGATGCGTCGCGCGGCTCCCGCCATGTCGTTGACCGGGTGCTGGTGGTTGCCCTGCGCCCAGGAGAAGAACCGGCCGGTGAAGCTGACGAACACCCACAGGTAGACGCCGGGCGCGTCGGTGGCGACGGCCAGGCCGGCGACGTCCTCTCGCAGGTTCGATCGGATCTCGTGTTCGGTGAGCGCGCCACGCAGTTCGGCGAGGAGTTCCAGCTCCAGCGTCATCTTCGTTTCCATCGTCTCGCCCCTCGTTGGAAGCGGTCCCGGTGACACGGGGCCACGGTCCGCGCCCGTCCTCGCCGTGTCACCGGTCCCGCCGTCGATCACAACTACGAGGCTTCCGAGGAGACATGTTGCGTCGCGATACCGTGCGTGACGCATCCCGTGCGGCTTGCTCTCATCCCGTCTCGTCTGTGTCGCATCTCGTGCTACTTTCGCCCTGTCGGAAGGCCGAAAATGACGACTCCCCCAGTGCGATTGAAGCTGCTGCTCCTCGAACGTCACTGGCAGACGCACCGGACGTTCGCGAGCGAATACGACAAGGCGGCGCGCAAGGTCGATACGGCGCTTGTCGGTAAAGGGCCGAGCCGTGCCCAGCTCCATCGGTGGACGTCCGGTGAGCTGAAGGGGCTTCCCTACTCCGACCATTGCCGGGTACTGGAGAAGATGTTCCCCGGCTGGACGGCGGAGCAACTGTTCGAGCGTGTCACCGACGACCAAGCCGCCGAGAGCGCCCCGACCGTCCAGGCCCCTGACGTGCCCGGCGCGAAAGACCTCCTCGCCACCATTGACCAGCGCCTTCAGGCACCAGCGGGAGAAGTGGAGTGGGGAACGCCCGAACCGCCGCCTACTCCCGTGTCGCCGGCCCTGCTCGACTCCGTCGAGGGAGTGAGCGAGGAGGCCCGCCACCTTGGACGCCACCTGTTGGAGTTGCGCAGCGTGCTGCGCCTCAGCGGCGAGGAGACCGCCCAACTCGCCGCCCTGTCCGGCAACATCGTGGAACTGTCCATGACGGCCGACATCGACATCGATCCGGACGGCTGGTCGACCGTGATCTACCGGCACCAGTTGCTCAACCTCAGCGACCGCCCTGTGACTCGGCTCGCCCGCGAAGTGTGGTTCGAGTACACCGAGAAGCGGCTCGACATCAGGCCGAACGCCGACTCAGACCGGCGGGTCATGATCCAGCGCATTCACGACACCGCGAACCTGTCGAAGTTCGCCCTTAAGATCTCGCCGTCGATCCAACCGGGGGAGTCGGCAACCGTCGGATTCACCGTCCGAGGTGGCCAGTTTCTCGAAGACCACTACTGGCGCCAGTCCATCCCGCGCTACCTGCGGCACTACACGCTTCGCATCCGTCACCGAGGCGCCGGACAGTTGGTGCGCTGCGGAGCGGCCGAGGAGCACCCGGACGGTTCGGAGAACTCCGCCGAGGACGCTCTCATGTGGGACTACGAGGGCGACGACGTTGTGATGACCTTGACCCGCAACTATCTGCGCCCGAACCAGGCCCTCACACTGCGATGGGACGTACCGCATGAGTCTGCGTGACGAGATCGAGAACGTGCTCCGCGGGTGGAACGCCTACGAGATCGCCCGCGGCGGATCACCCGTTCTCGATTTCGACTGCCACCCCGGCGGCCCCGATCCCGAGCCCGCGCCCGATCGGCTCACCGTCTACCGCCAACTGGCAGAACTACGCGCGACCGCCACCGGCCCCCTGGCGACCCGCCTGGACGCCGACCTGACCTACCTGGGTGCCCTCCTCGGCGAACACCCGCCATTCACCGACTACGTCCGCAAGACGCAAGGGTGCGGCACCGCGGGTTGGCCGGAGGAGTACGTGGCCGACCACGCCGAGCAGGCCCGCGCCGCACTGGCCGATCTCGGGATCACTTGGGGCGCCCACACCAACACCGAGTTGCGCCAGGCCGAGGGGCTCTTGGATGTCAGCGAAGCGCCGGACGCGATCCGCCAGGCCGCCGAGGAGCTGGAGCCTGCCGTACGGGAGGCGACCGGCAGCACCGCGCCCTACTCGCTCACGATCGAGACGGCCGAGGTGGACGCCTACTGGGCCTATTGGCTGGACGGTGCGGGCGACCAGGTTCGGCTACGGCTCAACCTGCCCAACGTCGAGTTCACCCAGACCGGCGCCCGCCAGTTCGCCCTGCACGAGGTCCTCGGACACGGCCTCCAAAGCGCCAGCCTCACCGCCCGCGCCGCCGCCGAAGACGTGCCCTGGGTCCGTCTGCTCAGCATCCACGCACCGCAACAGGTCATGCTCGAAGGGCTCGCCCAGGCATGGCCGCTGTTTCTGCTGCCCGAGGACAAGGTCCTGATCACGCGCGTGAAACTCGCCCACTACACCCAACTCGTCCTCGCCCAGGTCCACCGCGCCATCAACCACGGCACACCCGCCGTCGAATGCGCCGACCACCTCCGAGCCGCCGTCCCCTGGATGACCGACAAGACCATCACCGGCTACCTCGCCGACCGGGGAACCAGCCCCGAACACCGCTCCTACATGTGGGCCTACCCGGCCGGATTCGACTGGTTCGCCGCCCTCGCCGACGCCGACGCTAAGGTGTCCCGGGAGGTGCTTCATGCCGCATACCGAGCCCCGCTCACCCCGACCGACCTCGCCGACCTCTGGCCGGCCGGACCGGCTGTCGGTGGCCCCGGAGGCCCTGTTCGTCTACGGAAGCCTCCAGTTCCCTGAAGTCCTGTTCGCCCTCATCGACCGAGTCCCCGACCACGAACCGGCAGCGGCCGAAGGATGGCGCGTCGCCACCCTGCCCGGACGCGTGTACCCCGGTCTCGTCCCCGGCGACACCACCGCACAGGGCTACCTGCTGACCGGTCTAACATCCGACGAGTGGCGCGTCCTGGACGCTTTTGAGGACCCGGTCTATGAACTCGTTCGCGTGGACCTGGGCGACGGCCGCCACGGTTGGACCTATGCGTGCAACGACGGAGCCGACGTAGGCCCCGACGACTGGTCAGCCGACGACTTCGAGGCCCAACACCTCCCGGCCTACGTAGAGCGCTGCGCGGCATGGCGCCGCCGCTACGAAACCAGCGAGCAAGTCAGCTAAAACCCCAGCTCAGCCCGGCAGATCCCGTGCCGGATGAGAACTTTCTTTACGTCTTCAAGGGCGCCCGCTACGCGGCCGCCGGCGGGGGCCCCCCCCTCCGCGCCCGCCGGCGGCCGCCCGCCCCGGCGCGCCGGGCGTGCGGCCTGTCCCGTCCGGTCCCGCCGCGCCGCGCCGACCGGCCACCCGGGCTCATGAGGCGCCGTCTGACGGACGGGGAGTTACGAACTTGAGGTGGCAGCGTCTTCCGGCCGACCTATCAACTCCGCCATGCGGATCAAACGGCGGATGTGTTGTGCACCTTCACCACGCAAGCGGGGAAGGATCTTTTGAAGGTCACGTGCGCAGGCTTGGAGGACGCGGGACCGCTTCGCATCGAGCACCCCACGGTCCTGCACATAGGCCGAGATGCATCCAGCCATCGCCCCATCGATCTCGACCACATCGCCGTCACGGTCATCCACCCGGTACAGCTCTTCAGGCCACGGCGCACCGAGGTGTTCGGCCCACAGCACGGTGACCTCGATAAGGACTGCCTCATTCATTCGAATGAGGCTATGCGGTGGCTAGGAAGCGCAGGCCGAGGGGTCCGTGCGCTGTTTGGCTCAGCTGGTTGGACGTGCCCGAAGCGGGGGCTTCGCAGCCCCCAGCCCCCCGCGAGCCGGAGCACTCATCCGCGCGATTCTGTCTGTCACACCGTCTCACCGTTCGCGCGGATAAGCGCTCCGGAGCGAGGCGTGACCGTGCAGATTGGCCGGTGGTGCGGCCAGGTGAGGTCACATTGTGTCATCTGGGGTTGTTTCGGGATGGGGGCGTGTAAGCCTGCCGTCTACGGATTCGGCCGGGGATGCGGGGTGAGGTGTGGGCGGGAACCGGGGTGTCGGGACGGGGTTCTTGGCGAGTGCGGCGGCGCTGCTGGTGGCTGCGCCGGGGGTGTTGGCAGCGGCGGGGGTGAAGGATTGGCGGTTGCTGACCGCCGCTGCGGTACTGGTTCCGCTGGCGACGTTGTTCGCGGGCGTCTGGAAGACGCGGTTCGAGAAGGACATGCAGGACCGCCAGACCCTCGACCAGGAACTGATCAAGGGAACGTTCACCCCGGGCGGCAAACTCCCTCGTGTACGGGACATCATCGACCCGATCACGATGGGGGTCCATCCCGCGCGGCGTAGTGAGACCACCCTCTCGACAGGTTCCCGGGAGCCGGGACAGAGCGGGGACCGGGTGCCGGTGTACGTGCTGCGCGACATCGATGCCGAGCTTCGCCGGGAACTTGGCGGCGGCGGATTTGTGCTACTAGTGGGGGATTCGGCGGCGGGTAAGACGCGGGCGGCGTTCGAGGCGGTACGGGCGATGCTGCCCGACCACACGCTGATCGTTCCGGAGAACCGGGACGGGGTGGCGGCGGCGGTACGTAGGGCCGCCACGATCCGCCGGTGTGTGCTGTGGCTCAACGACATCCACGACTACTTGGGGACCGGTGGTCTGACCCGCAGGCAGGTCGCCGAACTGCTGGCCGGGGATGAGCACCACAGGGTGATCGTGGCCACGCTGCGGGCCGCCGAAGAGGACCGCCTGACCGCCGGCGGCGACGATGCCGAGGGGCGGCAGGTGCAGCGCGACAGCCAGGCGGTGTTGGAACAGGCCCACCGGATCTTCGTGGAACGCCGATTCAGCGAGACCGAGCAGAACCACGCCCGAGACCTTGCGGTGGAGGACTCTCGGGTCGCCGATGCACTTGAGCACGCCGACAGCTATGGGATCGCCGAGTACTTGGCCTGCGGGCCCCAACTGCTTCAGGAGTGGGAGCGGGCGCGGATCCGTGGCGGGCATCCTCGCGCCGCCGCGCTGGTGGCCGCCGCCGTCGACGTGCGCCGGGCCGGGTTCACCGCACCACTTCCCAGGGAACTGCTCGCCCAGTTGCACACCGGCTATCTCGACCGGGACGGCGGTGACCGGCTGCGCCCCGAGACCGAAGAGCAAGCCTGGCAGTGGGCGACCCAGTTCCGCGAGTCGGGCAATGCCCTGCTGCACGCCGTCACCGACGACCGCTATGAGGTGTTCGATTACCTGGTGGACAGCGTCCAACGCACCACCCCGGCCGGCGACCATGTGCCCGAATCCACCATCATCCAGACCTTGGCGCACGCCGACGCCGCCGACGCGATGAACCTCGCTGACACGGCGTCTGACCAGGGCCGCTACCGTCTGGCAGAGACCGCTCTACGCCAAGCTGTGGCCGCCAACCATGACCAACACGGCCCCGAACACCCCAGCACCTTGGCGAGCCGCAACAACCTCGCTAGCGTGCTGCACGACCTCGGGCGGTTGGAGGAAGCCGAGGCCGAACACCGCGCTGAGTACGAAATCTGTAGGTGGGTGCTGGGACCCGAACATCCGGACACTCTGATCAGCCGCAATAACCTCGCCCTCGTGCTGAGCGACCTCGGGCGGCTGGAGGAAGCCGAGGCCGAGGGCCGCGCGGTACTGGAGACCAGAATGCGGGTGCTGGGACCCGAACACCCCAACACCTTGACCAGCCGCAACAACCTCGCCCTCGTGCTGAGCGACCTCGGGCGGCTGGAGGAAGCCGAGGCCGAGGGCCGCGCGGTACTGGAGACCAGAATGCGGGTGCTGGGACCCGAACACCCCAACACCTTGATCAGCCGCAACAACCTCGCCAGCGTGCTGAGCGACCTCGGGCGGCTGGAGGAAGCCGAGGCCGAGGGCCGCGCGGTACTGGAGACCAGAATGCGGGTGCTGGGACCCGAACACCCCAACACCTTGATCAGCCGCAACAACCTCGCCAGCGTGCTGAGCGACCTCGGGCGCCTGGAGGAAGCCGAGGCCGAACACCGCGCTGAGTACGAAATTTGCAGGCGGGTGCTGGGCGCCGAACATCCCGACACTCTGACCAGCCGTAACAACCTCGCCGGTGTGCTGCAGGGCCTCGGGCGGCTGGAGGAAGCCGAGGCCGAGGGCCGCGCGGTACTGGAGACCAGAATGCGGGTGCTGGGACCCGAACACCCCAACACCCTGATCGGCCGCAGCAACCTCGCCGGTGTGCTGCAGGGCCTCGGGCGGCTGGAGGAAGCCGAGGCCGAACTCCGTGCGGTACTGGAGACAAGTACGCGGGTGCTGGGACCCGAACATCCCGACACTCTGATCAGCCGTAACAACCTCGCCGGTGTGCTGCAGGGCCTCGGGCGGCTGGAGGAAGCCGAGGCCGAACTCCGTGCGGTACTGGAGACAAGTACGCGGGTGCTGGGACCCGAACACCCCAACACCTTGACCAGCCGCAACAACCTCGCCAGCGTGCTGCACGAGCTCGGACGACGCATATGAGCACGCTGGTTGAAGTGAGCCGTACAGCGGAGAAGTAAAGCTACAGACGCACACGGACGTTAACGCGATCTTCCAGCGGCACACGTCACGAGATGGGGCGAGTCGTTAGGAGCCGCGCTCGCCGGTGGTTCGCATCGGGGTGGTGCGAGACGAGCGGTTGGGGCTCGCCGGTGCAGTTTGGGGCGGCCCAGTCGGTGCAGGCGAGGCAGTGGGCGGCGTGTCGCCCGACCGGATAGTCGCCGGCGGCCGCCCGCCCCGGCGCGTCGGGGTGCGGCCTGTTCCGTCCGGTCCCGGCGCGCCACGTCGCCCGTCCGCCCTTTCACGGAGAGGCCAGCAGGTTAGACCTAGCTAACCCGCGAGTACCCGTCGACCTCTCCAAGAAGTAGGACACGCCCCACTCGCATCAAAGCCGTTGCAGCACGTCACTCACGTTAAAGAGACCCTTAGTCGGGGCGCATTATAGATGAGCGCTAAGTACCTGCACAAGAGGGCGAGGGGTGATTTTCCCGTGGGACCTCGCTACGCTCCCGATCAGATGAGCCGTGCGGGATGGCCGACCTCCGACCAAGAGATATCCGGCCACCGCGCACGGCCCGACCCCACAGGAGGTAACCCCATGGACTCACTCCTCAGCCTAGCCGCCGTGGCCCTTGCCATGGTGGCCATGGCTCTCGGCATGGCCACGCTCCAAGCGGCCTTGGACGGCCAGCAGGTCGACGCCGTCCAGCAGAAGATCGTGGCGGACGCGTTGGCGATGCTCATCGGTGCCGCGGTGCGCAGTCTCTGGCAGCCCCCGGAGCCGAGAGCATGACGGTCTAGCGGGTTCGAACCAGGGGGCTGCGCCGTCCCCCGGACCCCCGCGAGCCGGGGCACTCATTCGCGCGAAATGGTCTGTCACACCTTGCGCGCCCTTCGCGCGAACGAGTGCCCCGGACCGGTCGGCGCGGAGTGCTCCGGTTTGCTAACGCCGCTGCTAACAACGGGTCTGGACGAGCCTGGACAAGGTCGGAACCCAGGGGCGTCCGAGAGGGCTGCCTAGCAGGCCAGCAGACGAGACTGGACGAGTGTGGATCTTGTTCGTGAGACTCGTAATGAATAGGTCATCGGTTCGATTCCGATAGGCGGCTCCAGCTCAGAGGCCCCTTCCGATCACTCGGAAGGGGCCTCTGACGTGAGTGCCTGACCAACTGCCCGACTAGGTAGCGCCCATGAGATGTGCCCCCGCACCAGGAGGCGCGGGCGGATGCCCCAAGTCGGAGCCTCTGTGCTCCACGGCGGAGCCCCCAGGTGAGGACGGGGGGGTAGGGGAGCGCTGGGAGCCCGCTCGACGCGTGTCACTAGCCGGCGAAGCCTTCCTGGCGTAGGGAATGCTAGACGCCCAAGTCGGCCCGCAGAGCTTCGACAAGAGCGTCGAGCCGCCTGTCCATCTCCGCTACCATCCGGTCAAGCCCGTCCTGGGGCACCGGCGTTCCGGTGGTTGCGGCAGTATTTGCGTACATCTGGGCGATGAGCGCTCGAAACGCCTTCTCTGTCGCAACCGTTCCGATGAGACTTAACGGCCTCCATGCTGTGTGTATGGCGCGGGATGCGGCGAGCCAGTCAAATGAACTGAGCTCCAATCTTTGTTGTCTGAGTTCTGCCGGTGAGGTGTGCGGCCAAGGTTTTGACCAGGAGCGTAGGTTTCGTAGCCAGGGATCTAGTTGCTCCAGCAATTCCATGGAAGCCCGTAGGTATTCTTTTGCCCACTGGTTTCCTGAAGTTGCTCGCATGGCGGTGGTAGCTTCTGCGGAGCGGAAGAAGTTAATATCGCCGTGTATCTGGCCCGCCTGAACGACAGAATCTGTGACCTCTACGCTCGACTCGTTGTGCACTGCAGGGGCGCACTGATCGGGAACATTTTCGGACTTGTCCGTGCTCGCCATATTCGCCCCATGGATAAATTCGCAAGTTCACAGTAGAGGATCCCGTCTATTTTACTTCACCATCAGGTGATGGAAAGATCTCGTCCATGGCCTCTGCTCCGGCGAGCAGGGCGGGCCGGATCTGGTGCCAGTACACCGTCTCCGTGACCTCGGTGCTCTTGTGGCCAGCCAACCGGGAGATGTCCTCGATCGGTACCCCCGTCGCGGACAGGACCGACACGAAGCTGTGCCGCATCTCCCGCGGAGTCCACGCGGCCGGGTCTAGGTCCGTAGCGGCCAGCACCGCCCGGAAGGAGCGGAGCACGTTGTTCGCGTTCCGTGCGGTCCCCACCGTGGAGGCGAACACCAGGTCGTGTTCCTGCCATGCCTTGCCGGCCGCTTCCCGCTGGCGTGTCTGCAAGTCCCGCTGGAAGCGCAGCGCTTCCACGCAACGCTTCGGCAGCGCGAGGGTGCGTCGGGACTTCTTGGTCTTGGTCTTCCCGCCAGCTCGTACCGAGCGCCAAACGCGAATGGAGGGCGGGACGGGAGGTTCGGCGTCGGGTGATCCGTCCAAATCCACGTGCGCCCACGTGAGCGCCCGCAGCTCCTCCGTGCGGGCGCCAATCAGTAGGGACAGCACGATGTAGGCGTACATCGCCGTACCCTTGGCGGCATTGAGCACAGCGCCCACCTGTTCAAGGGTGAGGGATTTGGATGGCCGCCCTACCCTTCCCTGCGGGACGTCGCAGAGCAGGACGACGTTTCGCTTGACCTTGTCGCGCTTCTGAGCGCGCGTGACTGCCCGCTTGAGGATTGACCTGATCTGCCGAACGGTGTCGGTACTCAGCCTCTCCGCCTTTCGTGCTAGCCAGGTGTCCACGTCGTCGGCGGACAGTTCCCGGAGCTTGCGCGCTCCCAAGTCGGGAATGATGTGGTTCTGGGCCAGACTCCGGCATTTCGCGCGGGTGTCTTCGTCTCGGTCCGACAGTCCGTGATCTAGCCAGTTTTGGACGGCTTGGGCAACGGTGTACCTGGTGTCTTCGCTGGGAAGCCCATCGGCGCGGTCGCGCAGCTTCTCGTGAAGCTTCTTGAGCGCGCGGGTCTTGCTTTTGTCGCTGGCGGTTCGGACGATCCGTTTCCCGGCCGGGGTGTAGCCGATGGTGATTTCTGCGATCCACCGTTGGCGCTTTTCGCTCCAACGGAGTCCGCCGTCACCGCGGGGACGGCGCTTGGCCGTGTCGCTGTTGGTTGTGTTGTCGGTCATCATGCGGCCTTTCGTGGGGTGATTTGGCGGGGGTTGCGGGTTCCGGCGGTGAGTCCGGAGGTGATGGTGGCGTGGGCTTCGTCGGGGCTCATGTCGTGGTGCAGGGGTCCGAAGTGGACGCTGGCGGCGTGCCAGAGCGCGTCGTATGCCTGGTCTTGGGTAAGGGCGCCCGCGCCGACGAGTCGGCCGAGGTGGTAGGCGGCTTTGTTGAGGGCGTGATTGCGGCCACCGATGACGGCGACCTTGACCCGCTGGGCCTCTTCCTGGAGTGCAGCCCTGGCGTAGGCGGTCGTGTCGCTGACGCGTCCGGCCGGTGCGGGGCTGCACTCCAGGGGGGGAGCGCCGTGCTCGGGCTTCTGCGTCGCGCTGAGGCGGTCGGCCAGCCATTCCGGGAGCGGCGCCGGCGGGACGTCGTAGACGGTGCGGTAGGGGCCGGTGCCGTCGGGCAGGGCGACGTGGCTGCCTGGGGCGATGACGTAGCCGCCGTGGGCGCGGGTGTCGATGAGCCAGCCCAGCCCGTTGCGCTGGCGGCCGGTGGTGTTGCCCAGTCGCAGGCCGGGCGGGGCGGTGAAGTACAGGTGCATCCCGCCGCGGCGGGTGCTGGTGGTGAAGGTCTCGGTGGGGAAGGGCTGGCCTGCCAGCTCGCAGAGCGCGGCGAGCACGTCGGCGCCGTCGTTGATGCCCGGCTGGTCCCACGCGGCCGGGGGCCGCTCGCCGGGCTTGGGCTGGTCCAGGTCGAGCACGACCAGGCCGGAGGGCCCGCACGCGATGCCGACGTTGTACGGTCCGGCATCCCAGCAGCGGCGGACGCGCTCGGGGTCGGTAGTGGCGCGGTCTTCCCAGGTGATGTGTCCCTGGTGGCACGGGCCGGTGCGCGGGCAGCGGCTCTCGCTGTGCAGGGCGGGCCGCTTGCCGCGCGGGACGAGGGGGAAGACGTGCCAGCCGCGCGCCGCGCAGTCCAGCGCGGCGCGGGCCAGCTCGCTGCCGGTGGGCGCGGCCATCAGGCGGCCCGTCCGTGCGTCGCCCTGGCGGCGGGCGACGCGTCGCTGGCAGCTGGGCTCGACGCGTCGCCCGGGGCCGTACCCGACGCCTCACCGTGGGCGGCTTCGGTCTCCAGCAGGGCGACGTAGTCCAGGATGGCGGCGGCGGGGATGCGGCGGGCGCGGCCCTGCTGGACCGAGCGGAGCCGTCCGGCGCTCATCTGCTCGTAGATGACGGTGCGGCTCATCGACAGCAGCGCCATGACTTCGGGGATCTCGTACAGCAGCTTGGTCAGGACGGGCGCGGCGAGGATCGGCGCGGCCGGGTTCGTGGTGTCGGGGCCCGTGGGCGTGGTGTGGGCGGTCATGATGGTGGGTGCTCCTTCTGAGGGAGGGGCGGCGGGCCCGGCGGGTTGCTGTGGTGGTTGCGTGCCGGGCCCGCACCGTGGTTGCGGACAGTGAGCGGATCGGGGGCGCGAACTGGCCGGGTGATTCGTCTACGGGTTTCGTCTATTCGTCTTGTCCGGCCGCCCGATGCGCGCGCGCGTTGTGGACCCGGACGAGACGAATAGACGAATCGGGGCCGGGCGCGTCCGGACGAATGGGGGAGTCGAATCCGGTCACGCACGGTTACGGTTCGGGGGCGTGCTCGGGGAGGTAGTAGCGGGTGGCGCGGGTCGATCCGGCGACCGCGATCACGCCGTCGTCGCGGAGATCGGCCAGCCACTTGGCGACCGTGGACAGGGCGTGTCCGGCGACCTCGACCAGTTCCGGGCGGCGGGCTCCCTGGGGCCCGCGTTCGGCCAGCAGGGCGAGCATCGCGGCTCGCGCTCGGGCGGGGATCTGCCCGTCACGTCCCCGCTCGTCGCGTTCCTGCGCAGCGGGGCCCGCCGGTCGCTGCGCGGTCTCGGGGCGTGCCGGGCGGGGTGCTTCCTGCGGCTCGGGGTCGTCGGCGGTGCCGGCGTCCGGGGCGGCGGGGGTGAGGAAGTCGGCGGTGGTCTTGTCGGGGTGGTCGTAGCAGTGCCCGGCGGCGTTCTCGGCGGCTTGGGCGGCCTGGGTCAGCAGGTCGGCCAGGGCGGCCACCTCCGTGCGCGCTCCGGGCGGCAGCGCGGCGTCTTGGACGCTGCGAAGCTCGGTGTCGACAAGGTTGGTCAGCGCGTTGCGCACGGCGGTGAGGTAGTCGCCGTAGCGGATCATGCTGCCGGGCAGGTCGCGGGCCGGGGTCTTCATCGGCGGGTTCCCTCCAGGTGGCGGGTGCAGGGCGGGCAGAGCCCGAACGCGATCAGCAGCGGCCCGAAGCTGGCCAGCGCCGGGGTGACGACGTCGGCGGGCTTGCGGCAGCGGTCGCAGGTGGCGTCTTCGGCCGGGTCGGGGATCAGGGCGGGCAGGCAGTGACCGCAGACCAGGCGGCCGGGTGCCCACACGGCGGCGTGGACGACGGCGGGCGCGTCGGTGATGTGCGGGCAGGTCTGGGCGGTTCCGGTGGCCAGCGCGGCGCCGAGGGCGGCGAGCTGGCAGGCCAGCCAGGGGCTGGCGGTGCCGGTGACGGGGCCGCCGTGGTCGGCGCTGAGGGCGGCCAGGTGGCGGCGGGCGTGGCGGGTGGCGGCGCGGTACTGGTCACGGTGGGCGGTGCGGCGCGCGTGGTCGGCGCTGTGGTGGGCGGTCATGATGCGAGTCGCTCCGAGCGGTTCGGGGGGCACAGCGGGTGTGTGGTCTGGCCGGGCTCGATCGGCGTCATCGGCTCGTGGCAGGTGGCGCACTGGCCGACGGGGCGGGGGGTGTCCGCGACTTCCGCGACTTCCGCGACTTGGCTGGTCACAGACGGGTCGCCGGTCGCGGGTCGCGGAAGCTGTCCGCGACTCGCGACCGGTGGGGGGTCGATGACCTGCGCGGTCGCGGAAGTCGCGGAAGTCGCGCTCCCCTCCTGGGGTGCGGGCAGGTAGCGGCTCCAGGCGTCGGCCAGGTGCTCGCGCCGGTACCCCTTCAGGCCCTTCCCGCCGACCTTGACGTCGGTGGAGGTGACGCCGTAGGGCTTGAGCAGCTTGGCCAGGTTGCGGGCGTTGAGGGGCTGGCCGTACCAGTCGGCCCACGGCGCTTCTTCCATCGCGTGCAGGCGTTCCAGGATGACCGCGCCGTGCAGCCCTTCGGGGTGGTCGGCGTCGGCGAACACGGTGCGCAGGTCGGCCAGCAGCCGCACCCCAGCGGAGGTGTCGGTGTCGGCCGCCTGGGTGAGCGCGATGCAGGCGTTGCGGGCGCGGTGCGGCCAGTCCCCGCCGGCGGCGTCGGCGACGGCGATCAGCGGTTCCCAGTTGTCGGCGGCGCGGTCCTCTACCGGCATCTCGGGTTGGGCGTCGGCCAGCTCGTCCAGCCGCTGGTTCGCCCAGGTGGCCAGCCGCTCGCGGAGCGCTTGCAGGGGCGGCGCGTCGCGGCGGGTGCGGTAGGGCTTGACGGTCTCGCCGGGAGCGCGGCGCCGCATCCCGACGATCACGGCGCGGTCGGCGATGGTGTCGGGCATCTGCCCGATCCCCGCCAGGCTCGCCATGGCGAAGGTGTGGCAGTGCTCGGGCGCGCGGGCGGCGGCGTCCCACCGGATGTAGGGGCGGTTGCGCTGGTGACCGGCGTTCAAGATGCCGCGCAGGTCTTCGTGGTCGGCGGCCTTGGGCCCGAACACGGTGTCGGCCTCGTCTAGCAGCAGCGTCGGCGGGTTCGGTCCGATCGAGCGGACCAGCGCGGCCGGGGAGATGTTCACCGCGATCAGCGGGTTGTGGCACGTCGCCTCGATCACGTCCAGCAGCCGGGATTTGCCGCACCGCTTCTCTGGCGCGGAGATCACCAGCCGCGTGGCGGTCTCCCAGGAGGGTTGGGCGTGTGTGGCCGCGATCCACAGCACCACCGCATCGGCGGTCTCCGGGGACGGGAGGATCACGTACCGGCACAGCGCCGCCCGTAGCTCGTTCAGCAGCGCCGCGCCGTTCGTCGGACCGTTCACCGTGTTCACCGATTCGGGGCCGGGCGTGAACGGTCCGGCCTGCTGTAGTGAACGCGTCCCCGTGGGGGCGGGCGCGGCGTTCACGCCGTTCACGTTCGCCGGGCCGGTGTTCAGGGCGGTGTTCTCGGAGGTCGCCGGGTGCTGGCGGGTCTCGTCCTGCGGTGCGGGCGGCTGAGCGTGCCCGTTGGGTGTGTGATCTGGGAAGTCAGCCAAGATCGGGGATTCCTTCCGAGCGGGCGGGAGACGCCGGGCGCCTCCCGCCAGGCGGGGCGCGAAACGGTGAACACGGCGTTCCGGGGGGCGCACGGGGGTGTTCACGTGCGGGCGTCCGGGGCGCGGGAACCGGTTCGGTGTTCAGCTCACGCGGGGCGCGGCCAGGGCAGGGTGAACGGGCGCCATGCGGCGCTTGGTGTCGTTCCAGAGCCGAACCTTGGCTTGGCCGTGGTGGCTGAGGTTCAGGTACGGGCCGTTCTGGAACGGGGTCGCGGCCAGCTCCAGCCCGCGCCGAACGGCCGCTTCGACGTCGGCCGCGCCGTGGTCGGCGCGCAGCCGCGCCGCCAGCTCGACCAGCCCGCGCCCGTCGCTGGACAGGATGCTCACGGTGTCGTGCCCCGCCCACGCCCACACGGCCGCGACGTCGGCGAAGAACTCCGCCGGCACCGGCACCGACAGGTGACCGCACAGCGCCCAGCAGCGCGCCCAGTCCAGCCGCTTGGCCTTGGGCCAACGGTGGTAGCTGACCTTCGCGGGCTCGACTGCGAGAAGCTGGCGCCGGTCGGCCGCGTTCAGGTCGTCGGCCAGAGCGGCGAAGTGCCCCAGTCCGTGCCGCTCGACCATGACGGCCACCGCGTCCGCGACGGCCCCCTTGTCCCTCTCCCCGGTCGCGAGCGGCGAGTCGTACAGCGCCATCGCCGCTTCCTGCCCCAGCGCGTACGGCAGCGTCGCCACTGCGGTGGGGGACTTGTCCAGAACCGGGGTTGTACCGTTGACCTGCATCGTGACGTCTCCAAACGATCGATGCTCCGGCCCTGGCGGGTGGCAGCCCGCCGGGGCCTCTTGTGTCTCCGTAGGTACGCCACCGTTCGGTGACGACCGCTACTGTGCTAGTACGCATCAACATAGCTAGCACTGTGCTGGTACGCAATAGCTCGTGCCATGGCGTCTGAGGCAGACGGCGCTTACCCTTGACGGGTGGCCATCAACGCGAACGATCCCCGCCCGCCGTATCAGCAGGTGGCGAGCGACCTGCGGCGCCGCATCCGAGAGGGGGGCGCCTACGCTCCCGGAAATCGACTCCCGTCGATTCGTGCGCTGGCGAAGGAATACGAGATCTCTCCTCAGACGGTCCAAAACGCCCTGCGGGAGTTGCGCCAGGAGGGTCTCGTTATCTCTCAGCAGGGCCGGGCGTTCTTCGTGCGGGACGCCGGCAAAGCGCTCGGAGATGCGGACCCGGCGGCTGTGGCTGACCGCTTGGCGCAGGTCGAAAGGGAATTGAGGGAGCTTCAGACTCGTGTCGCCTCCCTGGAGGCCCGTGGCTGATCGCTGTTGTTCGTTCACGTCCACTATGAGACGTGATCGAACCTGGCAACGGCCATGCAGACGCGATGCAGGGGCAGTGCAAAAGCAGTGCAACTCCGGCCGTCGCGCCGGATGCGGGAGGTTCTCGAATGGCGGACGTCGTCGCTTCTTGGACGAGTGCTCGCGCGGATGCGCTTCGGCAAGCGCTGCGGATGAGCAATGAGGCATTCGCGGAACACCTGGGGGTCGCCGTCCGGACCGTGGCATATTGGCGAACGAGGGCCAATATCGTGCCTCAGCCAGCGATCCAAGAGACGCTAGATGCTGCGCTTGCCAATGCGCCAGAGTCGGTTAGAGCTCAGTTCTTCCTACTCCTTGAAGGTGAAGGACGAGACGAGAGCTCGTCAGGCCCTAAGGTAGGTGGCGGCGGCGCAAACTACCGCACTGGTGAGGCGGACGAGAACGTGCGGGCCAGTCATCACGAGTGGCTGTCTGTGCGTCGCAACCTGAATCAAAACAGGGCAGAGCTGACACAAATCGTCAGCCGTATATACCCCGAGGAGATGCGGCTCGGACAGACGGGCGTACTGATGCCTGAGTCATGGCGCCTTCAAACGCCCATCGACCTTATGTCAGTTGAACTCAAGTGGGAGGAGTCTGCCTCTCAGCCCCCCGTCGCTGGTCAAAGTGCCGAAACGGCTCGACTCCGCCCGCTGGTTTCACCAGGTCGGCAGTACACGCGGTACCACCGGGCAATGCGCGACCTAGACCGCCCCAGGCTGTTCGAAAACCGACTGTGCTACCGGCTTCTCAACGTTGACGCTGAGGACGTCGCCGCCTCCAACCGACTTACCCTAAGCATGACGCTAGGGAACATGTGCTACTTCGACATGATCGACGTGGGTGAGGCGCTCGCACACGAGACCGGTCTTGTCGGCTGCCCGGAGGGCACGGTGGTTCCCGAGCGACTCGCGTGGGAAAATCTGCCGTTTAGGCGAATGGTCCGTGACCCATTCGACCTAGCCCGCTATCCGCTGATGCTCTCGGTGAGTACCTTGACCGTCCGCCAGAGCGAGGCAGGAACAACTTTCTTGCTCTTGCGTCGAAACCCTGCAAAAGTCGCGATCGCGGGAGGGATGCTAAGCGTATTCCCGACTGGAGTATTTCAGCCTGCATCCGTCGTTCCCGCTCCGCACTCGCCAGACTTCAACCTCTGGCATAACGTCATGCGCGAGTACAGCGAGGAATTCCTAGGGAATCCCGAGCATGACGGTGATGGACCGCCGATCGACTATGAGAATGAGGAGCCGTTTAGGTCGCTCAATCTCGCCTTGCAAGCGGGAAAGATTCGGGTTCTGTGCCTGGGGGTAGGCGTCGATGCACTGAACTATGTCGGAGACGTGTTCACTGTCGCAGTATTCGACGCCGACATATTCGACAAGATCTTTGATGGGATGGTCGAGCAAAATGACGAGGGGGACGTAGTCAGCAGCGACGACCGTCAAGCGTTCAACTTCGACGGCCCGACCATCGAGCGGCTATTGCGTACGGAGCCCATTGCGCCTAGCGGCGCGGCCTGCCTCTACCTCGCATGGCAGCACCGAGACGCCATCATCGGCTCTCAGGCATGAGTACCTCGACTCCAAGAGCGGACGACTAGCGGAAGACTCGTCCAGTGCCCTTGCATGGGGCGCAGGTAACGTATTCCCACTCGACACTGTTCCTCATCTGCTTGTTGCTGCCTTTACCTCTACAGAATCGGCATTTATCATTTGTCATTTGTGGCTCAACGATTTTGCCCGAGGAGTTGCGGAGTGGACTGAAGTCCGTCTTGTGTCGACCGCCCCACGGAATGAACGAGAGCGCTAAGAACGCCCCTGCACCGATAAGTCCTGTGTACGCGTTGACGCTTAGCCCGAGCCCGAAGGCCAACGCGACCGTGCAGAGGAGACGGAACATTTGGATCATCCCCCGTGGATGGCTAAACGAGGGCACCAATGCTCTCATGGTGCGCCCGCCAGCACATAGTCGTTCGATCACTGACTGTGAAGTATGGCCGCATGTGGCTAAACCGGTGAGCCTCGGCAGCAATTTTCCGATAGGCATCTCCGGCGTCCTGAGCGACCGGTGCGTCAGTGGCGCTCGGTCGCGGGACAGCGCTACCTGAGCGCCGGCCGGGGATGGTGCTCGGCTAGAGGCTTCCCGTCGGCGCTGCATCGGCTCGCGCGAGGTGTGAACCTACGAGCCCCGTTCGACATGCCTCTGGTCTATCTCCGTCGTCCCCGCTCCTGAGAGCGGGGGACACAAGTGCCTGACGAATTGCATGACGACAGAGACGTCGGTGGGCGTACTTCTACGGACGTCAGGGGACTGCCTCTAATGCGGTCGCGAGCGCTGCGGACTGGTTGGATGGTCGCGGGTGTGCTCTCGTAATGAATAGGTCATCGGTTCGATTCCGATAGGCGGCTCCACCTCAAAGGCCCCTTGCGCTCACCGCAAGGGGCCTTTTGCTACGGGTCAGCGTCCCCCAGCCGAGCGGCCACCACGGACTACGAGGGCGATGACGTTGTGATGACCTTGACCCGCAACTACCTGCGCCCGAACCAGGCCCTCACACTGCGATGGGATGTACCGCATGAGTCTGCGTGACGAGATCGAGAACGTACTCCGCGGGTGGAACGCCCACGAGATCGCCCACGGCGCATCACCCATCATCGATTTCGACTGCCACCCCACTGGCCTGGGACCCGAGCCCGCGCCCGATCGGCTCACCGTCTACCGCCGGCTCGCAGAACTACGCGCGACCGCCACCGGCCCTCTGGCGACCCGCCTGGACGCCGACCTGACCTACCTGGGTGCCCTACTCGGCGAACACCCGCCATTCGACGACTACGTCTGCAAGACGCAAGGGTGCGACCCGGCGGGCTGGCCGGAGGAGTATGTGGCCGACCGCGCCGAGCAGGCCCGCGCCGCACTGGCCGATCTCGGCATCACCTGGGGCGCCCACACCAACACCGAACTGCGCCAGGCCGAAGGACTGTTGGACGTCAGCGAAGCCCCCGACGCCATCCGCCAGGCCGCCGAGGAGCTGGAGCCCGCCGTCCGCGAAGCGACCGGCAGCACCGCTCCCTACACGCTCACGATCGAGACCACCGAGGTGGACGCCTACTGGGCCTATTGGCTGGACGGCGGCGGCGACCAGGTCCGGCTCCGACTGAACCTGCCCAACGTCGAGTTCACCCAGACCGGCGCCCGCCAGTTCGCCCTGCACGAGGTCCTCGGCCACGGCCTCCAAAGCGCCAGCCTCACCGCCCGAGCCGCCGCCGAAGACGTCCCCTGGATCCGCCTCCTCAGCATCCACGCCCCGCAGCAGGTCATGCTCGAAGGACTCGCACAGGCATGGCCCCCGTTCCTGCTGCCCGAGGACAAGGTCCTGATCACACGCGTGAAACTCGCCCACTACACGCAACTCGTCCTCGCCCAGGTCCACCGCGCCATCAACCACGGCACACCGGCCGTCGAATGCGCCGACCGCCTCCGCGCCGCCGTCCCCTGGATGACCGACAAGACCATCACCGGCTACCTCGCCGACCGGGGCACCAGCCCCGAACACCGCTCCTACATGTGGGCCTACCCAGCCGGACTCGACTGGTTCGCCGCCCTCGCCGACGCCGACCCCAAGGTGTCCAGGAAGGTGCTTCATGCCGCATACCAAGCCCCGCTCACCCCCACCGACCTCACCAACCTCTGGCCGGCCGGCCCGACCATCGGCGGCCCCGGAAGCTCTGATCGTCTTCCAAAGCCTCCAGCTCCCTGAAGCCCTGTTCACCGTCATCGACCGCGTCCCCGACCACGAACCGGCAGCGGCCGAAGGACGGCGCATCGCCATCCTCTCCCAACGCATCCACCCCAGACTCGCCTCGGCGACACCACCGCACAGGGCTACTGCTGACTTCAAGGCCCAGCACCTCGCCGCCTACGTAGAACGCTGCACAGCATGGCGGCGAGCAAGTCAGCTAAAACCCCAGCTCAGCCCGGCAGAACCCGTGCCGAATGGCAACTTTGCCAGCGGGCCATTCAAGGCTCCGGGCAACGGCTTGTGAGCTATTGGGCAGGTGCCTCGGCGAGTGACAGGCTGTTCCCGTCGGGGTCCAGCACGACGACGTGGCGAATGCCATTGCTGTAGGTCTCAACTGGTTCGTGGCCGATGCCGTGCGCGGTAAGGCGGGCCAGGATGTCGTCGAGGTCAGTCACACCGAAGGTGACCATAGCGCCGCCTACCCGGGCGGCCCGCACGTCCCGATCGTCGATGACGACCCATGCGTTCTCGCCGACCTGCCACAGGTGCTCTTCGCCGATGACCTCGTCGGCCGGGCGCCCGAAGAACGCCCCGAACCACTCCAGTGCTTTGGCTCGGTCACTCACGCACATGATGCTGTACAAGTCCATTCCGGCCCACTCCTCTTGTCGTTTCGAAAGGTTGACCATTGCCGTGGCGGAAACTCACCGGGGAGGATGGCTTAGGTCCCGCAAGGAAGTAGACAGACGGGTTGAGCGAGCCCGGACCAGGGGGCTGCGCTGCGCCGATCCCCGCGAGCCGGAGCACTCAAACGGGCGAGACGGTCTCCTGCTCCGGTGTGCGCAGCCGGGATAGCAGGCCCGCGGTCGTCAGGCCGACTGCTTCGTCTTCAGGCTGGTGTGCTGCACTCTGGATTCGTTCGGTCTGGGACGAGTTTGCGCGGGTGGTTGGTGGCGAGGCTTGGGAGGGCGGGGTCGGTCCGGTGTCGTAGGTGGGTGGTCATGAGGGTCAGGAAGAACAGGCCGGCGACTAGGTAGCAGTTGGCGATCGGTGTCAGGAGATGGAAGCCGTATTCGCGCGGGTCGCCGTTGTGGGGTGTCCACCACAACGGTGACAGGACGAAGACGACGTAGCCGGCCGAGGCGGTTTTCCAGTTGCCGTTCCGGATCAGCACTGCCAGAGCCGGGACGATCCATACCCAGTGGTGTGCCCAGGAGATGGGCGAGACGAGCAGGCCGGTCACACCGGTGACTGCGGTGGCGGCTAGCCAGTCGCCGCGCCTTGCCCAAAGTGACGCGACCGTGAGGCCGAAGAGGCCAATGACCGGCGGGACGGCCATGTACCAGGCGCCCACCTCGGCGGTTCCTCGGAGAATGCGGGACAACGCGCCATACGGGGACTGGTTGCTGATGTACGTGACGCCGACGCGGGACGTGTCGAAGAAGGTGTGCAGCCAATAATCGTGGGACGCGTCCGGTGCGATGGCGTAGGCGAGCAGGGTGCAGGCGGCGAAGACCGCGACGGCCGTGGTGGCGTCCCTGGTTTTTCTCGTGAGTAGCAGGAGGACGACGAAGACGGCCGGTGTGAGCTTGATCGCGGTTGCTATGCCGATGCCGATTCCGGCCGGACGGTCGCGGGCGACGCGGTGCATGTCGGCGAGGACGA
This sequence comes from Actinomadura napierensis, assembly GCF_039529375.1. Lineage (NCBI taxonomy): Bacteria > Bacillati > Actinomycetota > Actinomycetes > Streptosporangiales > Thermomonosporaceae > Actinomadura > Actinomadura napierensis. The sequence continues at coordinate 83,709 of NZ_BAAAMR010000020.1, read as the reverse complement.
GGGCCAGCAGGAACAGGTTGACCTGGCCAAGGAAGAACGAATGCCAGACGGGTTCGAGAAGCAGGCCGCCGACCACGACGGTCACGAGCGAGGCGCGGTGGCCGGTCAGTTTTACGGTCAGCGAGCAAGCCCATATGAAGGCCCCGAGAGCGGCCAGTTGCCACAGCATTCTGGCGAGCGTGAGAGGCAACGCTGCCAGAGAAGTGAACAGCGCCGCCATGAAAGGCGTGTTGGTGAACCAGTGGTCGGCGAGTTGTTCCTGGTAGAGGCGGGATCCGTCCGTCACGGCGTGCCCGCCCAGCCAGTAGATGCGGAAATCCAGCGAGTCGTACATCGCGGAGAAGACCACGATCCCCAGGATTTCCAGGGCCAGAATCGACGACGCCCAGCGTTTCATGCTAAGAACGGTGCCGCCGGGCGTGCTCGCCGGGCATCGGGCCGCCGGACACATTCGCCGCCGCTGTTCATAGCCCGCGGGATTACGCCTGCGGGCCAATGTGGGGGCGGGCGGGCAGAGGTTACGATCGGCGCATGTCAGCCCTGACGTGGCGGCGAGCGAGCCGAGTCACCTGCGCGGCCCTGGCCTGGTGTGCGGCCGTCCTCTACCCCGGCGTCCTCTTCCTCACGGTCTCCACCGGGAGGTTCACCGGGGAACGGGAACTGGACGTGTTTCTCGCGTTCGCTCTCACGGCGCTGGTCGCGGCCCTGCTGAGGCGCCGTGCGTTGCCGGCTCACGGCATCCTGCTCTTCGCCTGGATCGTCGCCCTCATGGAGATGCCGAACGGGACGATCGCGGGCCTGGAGATACTGCTCACCGATCTCTCGGTCTGCTACATCGCGGTCACATGCGCGCGAAGGCTCTCGATTCCCATCGCCGTGACCACCTGTGTGTTGCAGGTCCTGTCCGTCGTTGCGTGGCTGCACGCGGACGAGGTGCTTTTCGTCACCATCGTTCTCGCGATGGCGGTGACCTGGATGACGGGAAACTCCGTCCGCGTTCGCCGGGCTCACGCGGAGACGCTGCGCGAGCAGGCCACGGCGCGGGCCGTCTCAGCCGAGCGGCTCCGGATTGCGCGGGAGTTGCACGACATGGTCGCGCACAGCATCGGCATCATCGCGATCCAGGCGGGCGTGGGCGGGCGGGTGATCGACACCCAGCCGGGGGAGGCACGCAGCGCACTCGACGCGATCGAGGCCACCAGCCGCGACACCTTGTCCGGATTGCGGAGAATGCTGACCGCGCTCCGCAAGGACGATCCGGGTGCGGCGCCGCTCGGCCCGGCGCCCGGCCTGGACGACCTCGGCCGCCTGGCTGCGGCGGCGAAGGACGCCGGCCTCGAGGTCGACATCAGGCGGACGGGCGAGCCGAGGCCGCTCCCGCCGGACGTCGACCTCTCCGCCTACCGGATCGTGCAGGAGGCGGTGACGAACGTCGTCCGCCATGCCGGCACCGAGCGCTGCCGCGTGACGATCGACCACCGGGACGAGGAACTCGCCATCGAGATTGACGACGACGGGCGCGGCGGCATGATCGGGACCGGGTACGGCATCGTCGGGATGCGGGAGCGGGTCGCCCTGCTGCGCGGCGAGTTCACCGCCGGCCCGCGTCCCGGGGGCGGGTTCCGCGTGGCGGCGCGCATCCCGGTGCTGGCGGCGGTCGCATGACGATCCGCATCGTCCTGGCGGACGATCAGCCGCTGATCCGCGCCGGCCTGCGCGTCCTCATGGCCGACACCGCCGATCTGGAGATCGTGGGGGAGGCAGGGACGGGCGCCGAGGCGGTCGCGCTGGTGGAGGAGGTCGGCCCCGACGTGGTCGTGATGGACATCCGGATGCCCGACATGGACGGCATCGAGGCCACCCGCCGGATCACGACCGCGCACGTGCTGATGCTGACCACCTTCGACGACGACGAGTACATCTATGGCTCGCTCAGGGCGGGCGCCAGCGGGTTCCTCGTCAAGGACATGGCGCTGGAGGAGATCCTGGCGGCCATCCGCGTCGTCGCGAACGGCGAGGCCCTGATCGCGCCGGGCGTCACCAAGCGGCTGATCGAGGAGTTCGCGGCCCGTCCGGAACCGGCCATCAGGCCGCGTCCCGTCGACGGCGTAACCGAACGCGAGCGGGAGGTTCTCACCCTCGTCGGGCGCGGGCTGTCCAACCAGGAGATCGCCGGGGAGCTGTTCATCAGCCCGGCCACGGCCAAGGCGCACGTCGCGCGGCTGCTCGCCAAGCTCGATGCGCGCGACCGCGTCCAGTTGGTCATCATCGCCTACGAGTTGGGCCTGGTCAGGCCTTCCGCGGGAGGCGGAGCTCCCCGCGGTTGATCAGATCCGCGTCAGGAGACCGGGACGGGGAGGTGCTTGGCGAGGACCTCGATATGGGTCTTGTGCGCCTGGGCGTGCCGTTCGCGGCCGGCCTCGGTGACCTCGACGAAGACGCCGCGCCGGTCGGACTCGCACAGTCCGCGCTCGACCAGGCCGTTCTTCTCCAGCCGGGCGACCGTCCGGGACAGCGCGCTCTGGCTGAGGTACATCGCCGCGGCGATCTCCTGCATGCGGCGCTTCTCACAGTCGGCCTCGACGAGCCTGTCGAGCGTCTCGAACTCGCTCATGCTCAGGCCGTGGGCCTCCTGCAGCGTGCGGTCGAGATCGCAGGCGACCGTGTTGTAGCAGGTCGCGAGCGTCCGCCACCGGCCCACCAGGGCCGCTTCCGACTCCATGCCGCGCATCTTAGCATGCAGGCGCATCAGATGCACTCACATTAAGTTCCGAAGAAATTTATGCTTGGACATTGGATGCATGTGCATGTACTGTCCTCCGACGTGACTATCACCGACACCTCACCTGCCTCCGCCGTCCGCGGGTCGGCCGCCGCGAGCGCGCCGGCCGAACAGACCTGGACTCCCCGGCTGTGGGGAGTCCTCGCGGTCCTGTGCGCCGTGCTGTTCCTCGACGGACTCGACGTCTCCATGGTCGGCGTCGCGCTGCCGTCGATCGGGACCGAGCTCGGCCTGTCCACCACCTCGCTGCAGTGGATCGTGAACGGGTACGTGCTCGGCTACGGCAGCCTGCTGCTCCTGGGCGGACGTACCGCCGACCTCCTCGGCCGCCGCCGGGTCTTCCTCACCGCGCTGGCCGTGTTCGCCATCGCGTCGCTGGTGGGCGGCCTGGTCAGCGACGGGACGCTGCTCATCGTCACCCGTTTCGTCAAGGGCCTGGCCGCCGCGTTCACCGCGCCGACCGCCCTGTCCATCCTGACCACCACCTTCCACGAGGGGCGCGCGCGCAACCGGGCGCTGTCGGTCTTCTCGGTCTTCGGCGCGAGCGGCTACTCCTCCGGGCTGATCCTGGGCGGGCTGCTCACCAGCTTCGGCTGGCGCTGGACGTTCCTGACCCCCGTGCCGCTCGCCCTCGTCGCGCTGGTCGCGGGCATCGCCCTGATCCCCCGCGACAAGCCCGCGGCCGACGGCGGCCACGACCTCGTCGGCGCCGTCACGCTGACCGGCGGCATGCTCCTCGCGGTCTACACCGTCGTCTCGGCACCGGACCGCGGCTGGCTCGACCCGGTCACGCTCGGCTCCATCGCGCTGGCCGCCGCCCTGCTGATCGGCTTCGTCGTCACCGAGAACAAGGTGCGGCACCCGCTGATCCGGCTCGGCATCCTGAAGATCGGCTCGATCGTCCGCGCCAACCTCAGCATCGTCGCGCTCTTCGGCTCCTACCTGAGCTTCCAGTTCATGATGACCCTCTACCTGCAGGACGTCCTGCACTGGTCACCGCTCAAGATGGCCATGGCGCTGCTGCCCGCCGGACTGATCGTCGCCTTCGGCTCCCCGTTCGTCGGCCGGCTCATCGACCGCTACGGGACGCCGCGGCTGATCATCAGCTCCATGACCTCGCTGAGCCTCGGGTACGTGTGGTTCCTGGCCACCGCCGGGAACACCCCGCACTACGCCTTCACCATCCTGCCGACGATGCTCCTGCTGGGCGGCGGCTTCGCCTTCGGGTTCAGCTCGATCATGGCCCAGGCGACCGACGGCATCGAGGACTCCGAGCAGGGCCTGGCCTCCGGGCTGGTGCAGACGTCCGGCCAGGTCGGCGCCGCCCTGGTGCTCGCGGTGGTGACCGCTCTGGTCGCCGGCGGCACGGGCGGCAGTGACTTCGCCGAGTTCCACCCGGGCGTCAACCTGGTGAGCGGCGTCGCCGTGGTCGGCCTGGTGCTGAACCTGATCCCGCTGCTCCGCGTCACCCGCGCGAAGCACGCCTGACCTCCATCCCCCCGGCCGCGGCCGGACCACAAGGGCGGCCTCCCGACCGGGAGGCCGCCCTTCCGCTGCCGCGCCCCCTCCTACCCGTCCGCGCCGACGAGACGGGCGGCTGTGGTTGGCTCTCCGAACGTGAGTGACTCGCGGGCAGCCATCGGATCTGAGTACCTACGCGCGCATCCGGAACGCCGCGTTGCAGGGGTTCGCCGACAGAGACGTCGCCGCGACATCGATCCCGACGGAGAACCCCAACGGGGCCACACCCCGAGCCCTGAGATTCCTAGCGATCAAGCCCCCACGACCACCCCCAGCCGAACCCCGCCCAACACCGCACCAGCCCCGCCCAACAGCCAACGCGGCATCGGGCTAATGCACAGGCCAGTGACCTGGCCCTCACCGGCGGCGGTCAGGGGGCCGGGCGTGCACGACCTCGGCCCGTGTAGCAGGCCGGTGCATGCTCCCGCCGCAAGCCACTCCGGCGGACGCGGTGGCGGAGTCAGGGCCGGTGGACGTCGCCTCGGGCCTGGTCCGCGTCGGTGGAGGTGTGCTGGGGGCGGGCGCATGGGGCAGGTCGGGGACCTGTCCCATGCGAGATCAGGTGTTGCGCTTCCAGAAGGGGCGGCGGGTCGGTGGGTTGGCGGGCTCGCCGACGAAGTCGGCGAGGGTCTGCAGCGCGCGGGTCCAGAGGGCGTCGACCTCGTGCTTTGGGCTCTGGGGGGTGACGCGGAGTAGGGCGTGGCGGAGCGAGTCCAGTATGCGGAGGTGTTCGGTGTCGGGCGTGAAGTGCGCTCGCATGCGCTCGGTGATCGACGTCAGCGCAGGCAGCACCTCGTGCTGCAGTCGGCCGATGCGGTGGTCGGTGTCGTTCGGGCTCCTGCGCAGCGAATCCAGCAGGCGTGCCAGTTCCTGCTTGTAGGTGTCGAGGTCGGGCGTTGGGGGCTGCCCTGGCGAGCCGTATGGGGGAGTGGCGGGGGGTGCGGAGTCGCGGAGGAAGTCGGGCACGTCGCAGTCGTCGTGGTCGTCGAAGATGGCCGGGCGGTGGCGGCTTGCGGGTGGGGAGACGTGCGGGGCGGGAGCCGGGGCACCACCGGCGGGGCGCATGCTCCGAGGAGCGCTGCCGGGGGCGCCCGGAGCAGGTGGCGCGAAGGTGGACGGGGGAGGGCCGCCCGCGGGCGGGAGTGGTGGCGGGGCCATGAGCGGGCTCGCGGCTCCGTACGCCGCCGCGGGCGCCGCCCAGCCGTCCGGTGTCTCCACGGGCTGGATGACCTGGTGCGGTGCGCCGGACTCGGAGACGACCCGGCTGTCCACGGCGACGAAGGCGGTGAAGCGGCACAGGACGCCGAACCGCAGTGAGGTGCTGATGATGCGGTGTTCGAGGTCCGGGGGGCCGCCGATGGCGTAGCGGTCCTCGAGGTCGCGCAGGTGTGCGCGTGCCCAGATCGACGTGGCGGCGGAGTTCTTGGTGACCGTTCTGGTCGCCTGCTGCCGCCAGGCGGTGCCGTCGGAGGCCGCGCCCTGGACGGTGACCGACCCCTGGGGCGCGCCCCGGAAGCGGCCCGTGAGCACGAGTGGCACTCCTGGGAAGAGTGCGCCGAGGCGGGCGGGTGCCATCGAATCGGGGATGATCTCCAGGCCGTCGGCGTGCAGGGTGAGGCCCGTGGCGACGGGCGCGCCGATGCGGTGGTGGATCTGCTCCATGGCCTCGTCGAGGCGGTCCTCGGACTCGACCAGTTCGCAGCGGCCCTCGCCGATCGCGGCCAGCCGGTTGAGGAAGCCCGCGTTCACCGCGCGGTCGATGCCGACGGTGTGGACGCGCACGCCGCGCAGCCGCAGGGCCAGATGGGCGAGGATCTGGTCCTCGTTGCCGACCTGCCCGTCGGTGATCAGGACGAGCACCCGGTCGCGGCCCGGGTCCGCGAGCAGGGTGCAGGCCTCGTCGAGCGGGGTGAGCATCTCGGTGCCGCCGCGGGCGGCCAGCGCGGCCAGGTGCTCGACCGCGCGGAACCGGTTGCGATCCGTGCCCGGCACGAGGCCGGAGCCGAGATCGCGGGGGCGCTCGATGACGGTGTCGAAGGACAGGACGGCGAAGCGGTCCTCGTCGCGGAGCGTGTCGGCGATCCGCGCGGCGGCGCGCCGGGCGGCGACCATCTTCCAGCCGTGCATGCTGCCCGAGCGGTCGAGGACGAGGACGACGTCGCGGGGGCGTGGCCGGACGTCCCCGGAGGGAAGGACGGTCAGGCTGAAGGTCCCCTCGTCGCCGGTCTCGTCCGGGACCAGGGACAGGGCCGCGCTCTCCTGCGGGGCGAACCCGAGTCGCAGGACGAAGTCGCGGTCGAGGCGCTCGCCGGGCCGGAGCCGGACCGTGGTGCACTCGCCTTCGCTGTCCTCCGCCACCACGTGCAGGGCGGAGTGGATTTCGGTGAGCGGCAGCCCGGACGGGTCGATGTCGACGGCCATCGACAGCCGCACCGGGTTGGGGAACCCGGGCAGCAGCACGGGCGGGCTGATGCGGGACGCGTCCGGCACCGCGTCGGTGTCCTCGGCCACGCCGGCCCCCGCGGCCTCCTCGCCCAGCGGGATCCCCGGGATGTAGCGGGGCGCGACCACGAGCGGGAAGCGGAAGGTGGCCGTCGAGGACGATTCGTGCGGCAGCGGCTGGGTGAGCGCGAGCCGGACCGTGACGCGTTCGCCCGGCAGGATGTTGCCCACCTGCATGGTGAACACGTCCGGGCGGTCCTCTTCGGCGATGGCGGCGCGCTTGCCGGCCGCTATGGCGGCGCTGTAGTCCTGACGGGCCTGGCCGCGTTCCTTGAGCGTTCCCTCGATGACCCGGTCGTCCGCCTCCATGCGCAGCGCGGTCACCGCGGCGCGGTCGGGGAGCGGGAAGACGTAGGTCGCCTCCAAGGGCACGTCGAACGGGTTGCGGAAGCCCTGGACGACCTCGACGGCGGCGGCGAGCCCCGCGATCGAGGCGTGCACGCCGACGGAGTCGAGCGGCAGGTTGCCGCGGTCGGTGGTCAGCGCGCCGAGCCCGCCCTCGGGGGTCGGCGGCGTCTCTGGCTCGGGCAGCGGCAGGATGCGGACGGTCATTGCGGCCTCCGGGGAGGGTCGGCGGGCGGGCGGACGGGGCCTGCGGGGGAGGCGATGAGACCTCGTGCGGCCAGGACGTCGAGCAGCGGCCGGGCGGCGGACTCGATGGCGCGGAGGTCCTCCGCGCTGAGCGTGCCGGCCTCCAGCAGCAGGGTGAGGTCGGGGGCGAGGCGGACGCCTTGCACCACCGGCGGGACGGGCATGGAGTAGTCGTCGGCCACGGCGGCGCGGCCGAAAGACATGTCGGGACGCGCGCTCCAGAAGCGTTCCTTGGGCCGTGCGTCGCCGTCAGCGGTGCTGGCGGACGATCCGGCGTGCGCGGCCTCTGTAGCGGTTCCGGGCTTGGACTCGGCGCCGGCCGCTGCCGGGGGCGTGGCGGGTGCCGGCACGGCGGCTTCCGGATCGGTCGCCTCGGGCGGGAGGGCGGCGATCCGTTCCAGTGTGGCGTCGGTCGCGGCGGCGAGTTCGAGCTGGATCTCGGCGATCGAGCGGCCCGTCGCCTGCCGCCGCTTGACCGCGACGAGTTGGAGGAGGTGGCGCGGGCCGTACAGCGCGGTGCGGCCCCGACGGCCCGCGGGCGGGTCGACCAGCCCGATGGTGGTGTACCAGCGGATCAGCCGCTCGTTGGGCAGATCGCGCACCCGGCCGTTGACCTGCGCGGATGCGCCAGCGGCGAGAGCCGCGGCGGCGCGCTCCGCGAGTTCGCCGATCGTCCAGGTACCGTCCATGAGCCGATGATGACACTGTCACGATGACACTGTCAAATCGATGGGGCCCGCACCCGCTCCGCCGCCGGCCGTCACCGGACGTGCCACCAGAAGATCGGACGAACCCCCTTCAAAACCACTAATGGCAACACTCGGGAAAAGCGTTCCAAAAAGCGGAAGAATTGAGTTCGGTCGCCGGGTTCGATCTCTTGAAATTGCCAGTAAAGAGCTTCGGGAGGCTTTACCTTTTCCGGTATGAACGACCATCTCCTGGTCGCGGCGCTGCGCGAGCGCGATGCCGGTGCCCCGGCCGACATGTACGCCGCCTATGCCGATCGGCTCTACGCCTACTGCTGGTTCCAGCTGCGGGACCGGGACGCCGCACAGGTCGCACTGCGGGACACGTTCGTCGTCGCCGAGGCGCATATCGACAAGCTGCGGGACCCGGACCGGTTCGGCCCGTGGCTGTACGCCATCGCCCGGCAGGAGTGCATCCGGCGGTCGCCGGCCGGGGAACGTCCGCCTGATTTGCCGGTAGCCAGCCACGACCAGGAGGACGTCGATCAGAGGATCACGGCATGGGAGGCGGTGGCGGCGCTGCCGGCAGCCTCCAGGGAGATCCTCGAGTTGCGGGTACGGCACCAGATGTCGATTCCCGACCTCGCCGCGATCCTGGACGTCCCGGCCAAGGAGGCCGAGGCGACCCTGGAACGCGCGCACACCGGGCTCGAAGCGGCGCTGACGGCCGACATCCTGGCGAAACAGGGGCCGTACGGCTGCACCGAACGTGCCCAGCTGCTGCGTGAGCGGCACGGCGATCTCACCCCGGAACTGAGCGAACGGCTCATGGAGCACGCCCACGAGTGCTCCATATGCGGCGCGTTCCGGCCGCGTAGCGTGTCGGCGGCCAAGGTGTACGGGCTACTCCCGGACGCGGACCCGCCCGACGAGCTGCAACTGCGGGTGATGAACTGCTTCATGGACCCCGAGCTCGTCGGCTACCGGCTGTTCGTCGCCACACGCGTCACCGAGTTCACGCCGGCCGGTTTCCCCGTACAGCCGGGGCAGCCCACAGGGGCCTTGCGTGCGCCTCGTCCCAGGAGGCGGCTCTCACCGCGACGGCGGCCGCGGGGCGAACGCGGTGTGTTACCGCCGGACGGCCTGGCCGCACAAGCCGCCCGCGCCTTCGCGGTACTCGTCATCGTGGCGATTCTCTTCGGCGGCGGGATCGCCATTGTGCGGGGGCTCTTCGGTACGTCCGAAGACGCGGGTCCGGCCGGAACTCTTGCGCAGCCCCGTCCGAGCGCGATCCCCGGCCTCTCGCAGAAGCCGGTGCCGGACGGCCATTCGGGGGGTGCAGGACGGAATGGCGTCGTGGACGTCGCACCCGTGTCCGCCACATTTCCACTAGGGGCGCTGGGTTCTTCCGCACCGCCCACGGCCCTGTACGTATCGCCTCCTGTGCCGGTGTCGAGCGGCCCTCTCCCGTCGCCGGAGAACCCCTCGGGGGCGCTCGTGGTCTCCCCGCTTTACCTGGACATGGCCGGTGGAGCCGACGGGTCCGTGGAACTGCAGGCGGTGGGCGCTCCCGTGTCGTGGAAGGCCGAGACCTGGGGCGCGCTGCGGCTGGACCGGACCTCTGGACGGCTCGGGACCGGGCAGACCGTGACCGTCGCCGTCCACGTCTCCCGCCAATCGCGCTCGCGCGGAGAGGGCGGCATCAGGTTCCGGCCTGGTGGCATCGAGGTGTGCGTCACCTGGCGCGCCGACGCGCCGGGCACTCCAGGGGAGGGCACTGACCCCACCCCACCGCCGACAGGGCCCGGCACGGGTGCACCATCGACTCCGCCGGAAACGGACAGGCCCAGTGGCCCGTCCACGTCGCCCAACCCGGATCCGCCTTCATCGTCCGAGCCGACGCAGCCGGATCCGCCCACGACGTCCGATCCACCGCCGACAGGTGGCGAATCCGATCCGCCGCCGTCTTCGAACCCGCCCGCCTCGTCCGCGGCCCCCGGCTCGCCGACCTCTTCCGGTGGGAACGCGACGCCCGCGTGACGGACGTTCCGATTGTTGCCCGTCTCAACTACGCTTCGTAGGTGATCATTTGCGCTAAGTAAAACACGCCACGGGGAGGACGTGTTCATGGGACCGAGCGCAACACGGCCGCACCGTCGCGGAACCACGTCCTCCGCCAAGAACGCGACCCTCCGGTTGATGGCGTTCTCCGCCGGAATGGCGGTCGCCGTCAACTGGCTGGTGCCGCCGGCGTCCGCCCGCCCCGTGCAGCGCGCCGCGGGCAAGCCGGTCCCGAGCGCGCACGACGTCGAGAAGAGCAGGCAGCAGGCGAAGGACCGCGCCGCCGACATCGGACGGACGAAGGCCGAGCTCGCCCAGGCCGACGGGGAACTGGACCGGCTGAACGCGGCGGCCGAGTCGGCGGTGGAACGCTACAACGGGGAGCGGCTCAAGCTGGAACGGTCCCAGCAGACCTACCAGGGCACCCTGCAACGGCTCTCCGACGCGACCCGCAAGGTCGGAGAGGCGCAGGACCAGCTGGCGGCGTTCGCCGCGCGCGTCTACCAGGACGACACCGGCTACGACCAGGTGTCCTCCGCGATCTCCGGCCGGGGTGGGCCGCAGGGCTTCATGGACCGGGCCGGGATGGTCGAGGTGCTGGCCGGTCAGCGGACCGCGATGGTCCGCCATGTCGAGGCGTCCAAGACGGTCGCGGACGTCTTCCGGCGGCAGGCCGGGAGCGCGCTCCAGGAGCAGACGGCGGCGACCAGGGACGCCGAGCAGGCCAAGCGCCTCGCCCAGACGGCGGTCGCCGAGCAGCAGGCCTCCATCCAGCGGATCACCGACCGGAAGCGCGCGCTGGAGAAGCGGCTGGGCGAGGCCAGAGCGCGCGCGGCCCGGCTCGCGCGTGCGCGGGAACGCGCTCTTGAGGTGAAAGCGGCCGGCAGGGCCCGCGCGGGCCTGGAAACCGCGAACATCACCAGGCGCGGCGTGTCGGTCGCGGAGGCGGCGCTCCAATGGCTCGGCACCCCGTACTCCTGGGGCGGGGGCACTGCCGCGGGCCCGAGCCTGGGCGTCGACCAAGGAGCGGGCATCTTCGGCTTCGACTGCTCGGGCCTGTCCATGTACGCGTGGGGCAAGGCGGGCGTCCGCCTCGACCACTGGACGGGCACCCAGTGGACGTCGGGACCGCACGTCCCCGTCGACAGGCTCCGCCCAGGCGATCTGGTGTTCTTCGCCACGGACACATCGAACCCGAGCACCATCCACCACGTGGGCGTCTACATCGGCAACGGCCGGATGGTGGAAGCGCCCTACACGGGCGCGCGCGTGCGCATCTCCAGCATTCACCGGAGCGACCTGATCGGGGCGACCCGCCCTGCGGGCTGACCGCGAAGTCATGGGAGGCGGCCGGACGGTCTTCTCAGGCAAGCGAGAACCCTTCCGCACGGTCTCCCGTACGGAAGGGTTCTGCGCGAGCGCTGACGCGGGTACGGCGGGGAGCGGATCGGCGCCGTTCCGCGGCATCCGGGCCCGGCTCACCGGCCGGGTGCACCGGACGTGTGTCAGTGACCGCCCCGGTCGGCCTCGCGCTTGCGGGACCGCTCGATCTCGGCCTCCGCCTCGACCCGGCCCACCCAGCTGGCGCCCTCGACCGACTTGCCGGGCTCGAGGTCCTTGTAGACCTCGAAGAAGTGCTGGATCTCCAGCCGGTCGAACTCGGGGACGTGGTGGATGTCGCGCAGGTGCTCCATGCGCGGGTCGGTCGCCGGGACGCACAGGACCTTGTCGTCACCACCGGCCTCGTCGGTCATCCGGAACATCCCCACCGCGCGGCAGCGGATGAGGCACCCGGGGAACGTCGGCTCCTGGAGCAGCACCAGCGCGTCCAGAGGGTCGCCGTCCTCGCCCAGCGTGTCCTCGATGAACCCGTAGTCGGCCGGGTACTGCGTCGAGGTGAAGAGCATGCGGTCGAGCCGGATGCGGCCGGTCTCGTGGTCCACCTCGTACTTGTTCCGCTGGCCCTTCGGGATCTCAATGGTGACGTCGAAATCCAAGATGTCCTCCGCTCCCTGCGCGGTCGCAGTGCATAGTCTTTCGGGGGTCTGTGCGGGCGAGGCGGGCCCCCACAGGGGTGAGTTCCCTTATATAAGGATGTCGCACGTTGGTGAGTGCTGAGTGGGAGAGGGGCGGTGCCGTGTCTGTGCGCGGCCGTTCCCTCGCCGTACTGTCGCTGTCCCTCCTTAACGTTTTCGCCCTCGCTGCTGGGCTGGCAGTGGCGAAACTCACACCGGAGCGGCACCTGTCGCCGCAGCCGCCCAGCGTCGCGGGACGCGACCTGGTGCGGGCCTCGGCCGAGATCCCGGCCGCCGATCCCGCCGGCGGGCGGATGCCGGCCGCCCAGGCCCTGGCGGGCCGGCTGTCCGCGGTCATCGGCGGCCCCCAGGCGAAGATCAACGCCGTGGTCGTCGACGCGAAGACCGGCCGTGCGCTGTTCGAGCAACGCGCAGACCAGCCCGCCACACCGGCCTCCACGACGAAGCTGGCCACCACCGTCGCAGCGCTCGCCACGGTAGGCCCCTCGCACCGGATCACCACCCAGGTGGTGCGCGGCACCGGAGGCGGGATCGTACTGGTCGGAGGCGGGGATCCTACCCTGACGGCCCTTCCCGCGCGCGCGGACGCGGGCCACCCGCCCTATGCGTCGCTCCTCGACCTCGCCAAGCAGACCGCCACGGCACTCAAGGCGTCCGGTGTGACGCGTGTACGCGTGGACTACGACGCGTCCGCGTACCAGGGCCCGCGTACCGCCGCCGGGTGGAAGCCCAACTATCTGCCGGAGGGGGAGTTGGCGCCGGTCACGGCCTTGACGGTCGACGAGGGACGCGTGTCTCCGGCCGATCCGTCCAAGCGCTCCCGTGTCGCGGACCCGCCGTCCGTAGCCGCGGGCATCTTCGCGCGCCTCCTGACCAGGGACGGTGTGGCGGCCAAGGCCGGACGCAAGGCCACCGCACAGCAGGGGGCCGCGCGCCTGGGGGCGGTGCAGTCTCCGCCGCTGTCCGCCCTTATCGAGCATCTGCTGACCGAGAGCGACAACGACGTGGCCGAGGCGGTTGCCAGGCAGGTGGCGCTCAAGCTGGGGCGTCCGGCGACGTTCGCGGACGCGGCGCAGGCAGTGCGGCAGACCCTGGCCAAACTGGGCGTCACGCAAGGGGTGTCGGTCAACGACGGCAGTGGCCTGTCGCCGCGGAACCGCATCACGCCGCTCGCGCTCGCTCGCATCATCGCGCTCGCGGCCGACCCGGCGCACCCGCAGCTGCGTTCGGTCATCACCGGCCTCCCCATCGCCGGCTTCTCGGGCACCTTGAAGCCGCCGCGCTACACCGTCGCGGCCAGTCAGGGCGGCGCCGGCGTCGTGCGCGCGAAGACGGGCACGCTGGCCGGGGTCAGCACGCTGGCCGGGCTGACCTACGACGCGGACGGCCGGCTGCTGACGTTCGCCTTCATGGCGGGGGACGGGAAGGGGCCGGTGGATCCGGGCAAGCTCGACCAGCTCGCGGCGGCCGTCGCCACGTGCGGCTGCTGATCGGAGTGTGGGCGGGGCCGTACGGGAGATAACCAGAACGGTTGTTCGTTGAACGATCGTGCAGGGGCGCTCCGGCGCCGTGTCCGAAAAGTACGGTGGAGCACATGAGCGCCTCAATGATCGACTGGAATGTGGCGGTCCAGGCGGGAACGCGTCTGGTGCGGCCGGGACCGCAGGTCAGCCACGAAGAGGCCCGCGAGGTGGTGGCGCAGCTGCGGGAGCTGTCCAAGGACGCGCACGGGCACGTGCGGGACTTCACCGGCATGGCCTCCGAGCTCGATCCGGACCCGGCGACGGTCGTGGACAGGCCCGGATGGATCCGCGCCAACGTGGACGGCTTCCGGGTCGTGCTGGAACCGCTCATGGAGCAGATGTCCGAGCGCAAGGGCCCCGGCCCGCTGGGCGGCGCGGGCAACGTGGTGGTGCAGGCGGTCGGCTCGCGGGTGACCGGTATGCAGGTGGGCGCGATCCTGGCCTACATGGCCAGCCGTGTCCTCGGGCAGTACGAGCTGTTCCTGCCGCCGGACCCGTCCGGGCGCGCCCCCACGGGACGGCTCACGCTGGTGGCGCCCAACATCGTCCATGTGGAGCAGGAGCTCGGCGTCCACACACGCGATTTCCGGCTGTGGGTGTGCCTGCACGAGGAGACGCATCGCGCGCAGTTCACCGGGGTTCCGTGGCTGCGCGAGTACGTGCAGGACCAGATGACCCAGTTCCTGCTGGCGTCCGACCTGGACCCCGGCGTGATGCTGGACCGCATCCGGGACGCGGCGGAGGCCGTGGCCGACGCCGTGCGCGGCGGGGACTCCAACCTCATCGACGCGATCCAGACCCCCGAGCAGCGCAAGATCCTGGACCGGCTGACCGCCGTGATGACCCTGGTCGAGGGGCACGGCGACTACGTGATGGACGCGGTCGGGCCGGAGGTCGTGCCTTCGGTGGAGCAGATCCGCGCCCGCTTCCAGGGGCGCCGTGACGGCGGCTCCAAGCTGGACAAGACGATCCGGCGCCTGCTCGGCATCGACCTGAAGATGCGGCAGTACGCGGAGGGCTCCCGGTTCGTCCGGCGGGTCGTCGCGGAGGCCGGCATGAGCGGGTTCAACCAGGTGTGGCAGTCCCCGGAGACCCTGCCCACGCACGAGGAGATCAAGGAGCCCGCCCGCTGGATGGACCGGGTCGTCGGCCCGCGTGCCATCGACGTGGTCCCGCCGGAGGCCAGCGAGGCGTGAGGTCCTCGATGGCGCCGTCGCAGAGGCGTGCCACGGGGACATGAACGCGGATGCCGCTTCCGCCGCGTCAGGGCCTCCGGTGGTAGACGTTTCCCATGGGGCCTGATCCGGCGGTGGCGGCGGTACGGCTGGCGGTGCGGCGCGTCCTGGCCGACCTGCCTGCCGGAAGCATGGCGCTCGCCGCCTGTAGCGGCGGCGCGGATTCGCTGGCGTTGGCTGGAGCCCTCGCCTTCGAGGCGCCCAGGGCGGGCCTTCACGCGGGCGGAATCACCATCGACCACGGCCTGCAGGACGGCTCGGGCGCGCGCGCGGACGCTGTCGTGCGCACGCTCGCCGACCTCGGTCTGGACCCGGCCGGCTCGATCGCCGTCACGGTGGACGGCGAGGGCGGGATGGAGAACGCGGCCCGCAATGCCCGCTACGCGGCCCTGGACGAGGCCGCCGATCGCCTAGGAGCGGCGGCGGTACTCCTCGGCCACACCCGGGACGACCAGGCGGAGACGGTCCTCCTGGGGCTGGCGCGAGGTTCCGGGACCCGTTCCCTCGCTGGGATGCCCGCGGCCCTGAGACGCTCCTCGGCCCGTGGTGAGGTTCTGTATCTCCGTCCCTTGCTGGAGCTGGATAGGGCCACCATGCGCAGGGCCTGCCTGGCGATGGGCCTGGAACCCTGGGACGACCCCCACAACGACGACCCCGCCTACACGCGCGTGCGCGTACGTCACCAGGCTTTGCCCGTCCTGGAGGCGACGATCGGGCCGGGTGTGGCCAAGGCCTTGGCGCGAACCGCCCAGATGCTGCGCGATGACGCCGACGCTTTGGACGATCTGGCCGCGCGCGCTTACGAGGAACTCCGATCCACCGAGGACGGCCACGGCCTCGCCCTTAGCGTCGACGGTCTCGAAGAACTGCACAGAGCCGTCCGTACGCGGGTCCTGCGGATGGCCGCGGTCAAAGCCGGCAGCCCACCGGGTACGCTCGCGGCCGTCCATGTCGATGCAATGGATCGGCTGGTCACGGCCTGGCACGGCCAGCGGCACGTCGACCTGCCCGGGGGTCTTCGAGCGTTCCGGCGGTATGGGAGGCTGCTGTTCGGCCCGGTTTGACGTCGCGTCGTGTGCGACCCGTCACATGGCGTGTCCTGCGCGCAAGGCGTCCGTCCCGCGCAGGCGGGCGAATTCACAGCGATGAGGGTGGGGTTGTGGACGAGAAGGACCTGGGCAACGACCTGGCGAAGGTGCTGATCCCCGAGGCCGACCTGCAGGCGAAGGTGCGCGAGCTCGCCGCCCAGGTCGACGCGGACTACGACGGCAAGGACCTGCTGCTCGTCGGCGTCCTGAAGGGCGCCGTCATGATCATGGCGGACCTGGCGCGGGCGCTGCACTCGCCGGCCTCGATGGACTGGATGGCCGTGTCGTCCTACGGCTCGGGCACCAAGTCGTCCGGCGTGGTCCGCATCCTCAAGGACCTGGACACCGACATCCTCGACCGCCATGTGCTCATCGTGGAGGACATCGTCGACTCGGGTCTGACACTGTCGTGGCTGGTCAGCAACCTGCTCTCGCGCGGGCCCGCGTCCCTGGAGATCTGCGCGCTGCTGCGCAAGCCGGAGGCGGTGACGGCCGACCTCGACGTGAAGTACATCGGCTTCGACATCCCTAACGAGTTCGTCATCGGGTACGGGCTCGACTATGCCGAGAAGTATCGGAACCTTCCGTTCGTGGGGACGCTGGCACCGCACGTGTACGGCGGCGACGGTGCCTGAGGCCGTGGCCTCCGGGCCCTCCGCGCGCGCTGCCTGGAGCCCCCAGGGAACAAGCGGCCGTGACGGATCGTTGCAAAGGTCGTTGACGGGTATATGGAGAGGATCAGGAGATCGGCGCTGGCTGCGTCTCCTGTGCCCTGCGGTGTACCGTCGTTATCCCGGACCCTCGGGTCGGGGAACCAGGTGAGGGAGACCGCCATCGACGGGTCCGATGCCCCGGGCGACGGGCCTTTTGTTGGTCGCAGTGGCGTCCGCCCCCCGGGACGGGCGAGGATCGCACACAGACGTTGGTCAGGAGGGACGGGCCCCGTAGGGGTAACCGGATAAATGGACGTGAAGCGCTATTTTCGCGGGCCGCTGCTGTGGATCCTGCTGTTCGGCCTCTTGGTCGCCCTGGTGATGTGGGGCGTCAACCCCGGCCGCTCGTTCGAGAAGACCGACACCTCGAAGGTCGTCCAGGAGATCCAGGCGGGACAGGTGAAGTCCGCCAAGATCGTCGACAAGGACCAGCGGATCGAGGTCACGCTCAAGAACGGCAAGCAGCAGCAGGCCTCCTGGGTCGACGGCCAGGGCCTCCAACTGCAGAACCAGTTGCAGAAGCAGGCCGACGCCAAGCAGCTGCCCGGCGGCTACAACGTTGATGTCCCCAAGCAGAGCTTCTTCCTGAACCTGCTGTTCAGCCTGCTGCCCATCGTGGTCATCGTGCTGATCTTCCTGTTCATCATGAACCAGATGCAGGGCGGCGGCTCCCGGGTGATGAACTTCGGGAAGTCGAAGGCGAAGCTCATCACCAAGGACACTCCGAAGACCACCTTCGCCGACGTGGCCGGGGCCGACGAGGCCCTGGAAGAGCTGGAAGAGATCAAGGACTTCCTGCAGAACCCGGCGAAGTTCCAGTCGATCGGCGCGAAGATCCCCAAGGGCGTGCTGCTGTACGGCCCGCCCGGCACCGGCAAGACGCTGCTCGCGCGCGCCGTGGCCGGCGAGGCGGGCGTGCCGTTCTACTCGATCTCCGGCTCGGACTTCGTCGAGATGTTCGTCGGCGTGGGCGCCTCCCGCGTCCGCGACCTGTTCGAGCAGGCCAAGACCAACGCGCCGTCGATCATCTTCATCGACGAGATCGACGCCGTCGGCCGGCACCGCGGCGCGGGCCTCGGCGGCGGCCACGACGAGCGCGAGCAGACGCTGAACCAGCTGCTGGTCGAGATGGACGGGTTCGACGTCAAGGGCGGCGTGATCCTCATCGCGGCGACCAACCGTCCCGACATCCTGGACCCGGCGCTGCTGCGTCCCGGCCGGTTCGACCGGCAGGTCACCGTGGACCGTCCCGACCTGGAAGGCCGCAAGGGCATCCTGCGCGTGCACGGCCGCGGCAAGCCGTTCGCCCCGGACGTCGAGCTGGACGTCATCGCGCGCCGCACCCCCGGCTTCACCGGTGCGGACCTGGCGAACGTCATCAACGAGGCCGCGCTGCTCACGGCGCGCTTCGACCGCAAGCTCATCGACATGGACACCCTCGAGGAGGCCATCGACCGCGTCATGGCCGGGCCCGAGCGCAAGACCCGGGTGATGTCGGAGAAGGAAAAGAAGATCATCGCCTACCACGAGGG
This sequence comes from Actinomadura napierensis, assembly GCF_039529375.1. NCBI lineage: Bacteria > Bacillati > Actinomycetota > Actinomycetes > Streptosporangiales > Thermomonosporaceae > Actinomadura > Actinomadura napierensis. The sequence goes on along the minus strand of NZ_BAAAMR010000020.1, from coordinate 65,439 downwards.
CGGGCACGCTCTGGTGGCGCACGCGCTGCCGAACTCCGACCCCGTGCACAAGGTGACGATCCTGCCGCGCGGGCGCGCGCTGGGGTACACCATGACCCTGCCGATGGAGGACAAGTTCCTCACCACGCGCTCGGAGATGACCGACCAGCTGGCCATGCTGCTGGGCGGGCGCACCGCGGAGGAACTGGTCTTCCACGAGCCGACCACCGGCGCGGCCAACGACATCGAGAAGGCCAGCTCCATCGCCCGCAACATGGTGACCGAGTACGGCATGAGCGAGCGCCTCGGCGCCCGCAAGTTCGGCACCGGGCAGGGCGAGGTCTTCCTGGGCCGTGACATGGGCCACGAGCGGGACTACTCCGAGGACATCGCCTCCGCGATCGACGACGAGGTGCGCCGCTACATCGAGGCCGCGCACGACACCGCGTGGGAGATCCTCATGGAGTACCGGGACGTCCTGGACGACCTGGTGGTCAACCTGATGGAGAAGGAGACCCTCTCCAAGGAGATGGTGCTGCGGATCTTCGCGCCGATCCAGAAGCGGCCGCACCAGAACTCCTACACCGGTTACGGCAAGCGCCTCCCGTCGGATCGTCCGCCGGTGCTGACGCCGAAGGAACTGGCGCTGCTCGGTCCGCAGGACGTGACCGACCTGACCAAGAACAACGGCCAGGGCAGCGGCGTCTCCTCCGAGTCCGCCGACCCGGCCCCGGGCGAAAGCTGACCGCCTTGGCCATCCCCTACGACGAAGAGCCGGTGCGGGAGGACCCCCCGGGGTTCGACCATGCGCGGATCGAGAAGGCGGTGCGCGAGATCCTGTTCGCGATCGGGGAGGACCCCGAGCGCGACGGGCTCCGCGACACCCCGGCGCGGGTGGCGCGCGCGTACGCCGAGCAGTTCGCCGGCCTGCGGCAGACGCCCGAGGACGCGCTGACGACGGTGTTCGACGCCGACCATGAGGAAATGGTCCTGGTGAAGGACATCGAGGTGTACAGCGTGTGCGAACACCATCTGGTGCCGTTCCACGGAGTGGCCCACGTGGGGTACACGCCCAACAAGAAGGGGCAGATCACCGGCCTGTCGAAGCTGGCGCGGCTGGTCGACGTGTACGCGCGTCGCCCGCAGGTGCAGGAGCGGCTGACCAGCCAGGTGGCGGACGCCCTGATGAGCGTGCTGGAGCCGCGCGGCGCGATCGTGGTGATCGAGGCCGAGCACCTGTGCATGACCATGCGGGGCGTGCGCAAGCCGGGGGCCAAGACGGTCACCTCGGCGGTGCGCGGAGATTTCCGTGATCACCCGGAGACGCGGAGCGAGGCGATGAGCCTGATTCTGGGCCGCTCCTGACCCGGCCCCCGCCCCTTGCCCGACCGAACCGCCGAACGGGCCTCAGCGACGAGCTGAGGCCCGTTCGGCGTGTGACGGGTGAGCCGCGACGGACGGGCGGGCGGCGGGCGCGAACGGCGAACCCGGCCCAAGGCATAGGGTTGGCGGTATGGCCAGTGCCGCAGTTCCGGGTCTGCCCCAGCCGGGGCGATGCCTCGTCATGGGCGTGGTCAACGTCACACCGGACTCGTTCTCCGACGGCGGATCCTGGTTCGATCCGGAGAAGGCCGTCCGGCACGGGCTGGACCTCGTCGCCGAGGGCGCCGACATCGTCGACGTCGGCGGGGAGTCCACGCGTCCGGGGGCCCAGCGGGTGTCGCTGGACGAGGAACTGCGCCGCGTGGTGCCCGTCATCGAGGCGCTCACCGAGGAGAACGTCCCGGTCAGCGTCGACACCATGCGCGCGGAGGTGGCGGAGGCCGCCGTCGCCGTCGGCGCCCGGCTGGTGAACGACGTGAGCGGCGGGCTGGCCGATCCGGACATGCCGCGCGTCGTGGCCGCGGCCGGCGTCCCCTACGTGGTGATGCATTGGCGCGGCCACAGCCACGACATGCAGACCCGGTCCGTCTATGCCGACGTGGTCCGCGAAGTGCGCGAGGAGCTGCTGCATCGCGTCGACGCCGTCCTGCGCGAGGGCGTCGATCCGTCCATGGTCGTGCTCGACCCAGGGCTGGGATTCGCCAAGAGCCCCACCGCCGGGCACAACTGGGCCTTGCTCGCTCATCTGGACGAGCTCATCGGCACGGGCTACCCCATCCTCGTCGGCGCCTCCCGTAAGAGCTTCTTCACGACCCTGCTGGCCGAACCGGACGGGACGCGCCGCCCGTTCGCCGAATGCGATGACGCCACCGTCGCCGTCACATCCCTTGCCGCGACGGCCGGTGCGTGGTGCGTGCGCGTGCACCGGGTACGTCCGAACGTGGACGCCGTACGGGTGGCGGCCGCGATCGAGGCCGCCCGACCCATGCACCCCGGGAGCGACCACGTATGAGCCGTGCAGTGAACCGCGCCGACCTGGAAGAGGTCCACGCCGAGTTCTACGCCGCCTTCGAAGCGGCGGACTTCGACCGCATGTCCGCCGTGTGGGCGGACGGCCCCTACGCGGCGGGCGTCTCATGCGTCCATCCCGGCTGGACCATGCTGCGGGGACGCGACGAGGTCCTGCGCTCGTGGGCCCTCATCATGGCCAACACCACCTACATCCAGTTCGTGCTGACCGACGTCGAGACGGACGTCTACGGCGACCACGCCGTGGTCACGTGCAAGGAGAACGTCCTCACCGCGGACGAGGACACCGAGGCGGGTTTCCTCGCGGGCGGAAGCATCGTGGCCACGAAACTGTTCGTACGGGTCGATGGGCAGTGGCGGCTGCTGCTGCACCATGGTTCGCCCGTCCTCAACGCCGTGGATGCAGAGGAAGAATGAGCCTGGACCGCACAGACCTGGACCGCATAGAAGTGCGCGGCCTGCGCGCCCGGGGACGGCACGGCGCGCTGCCGGCCGAGCGCGAGCTCGGGCAGGAGTTCGTGGTGGACGTCTCGCTCGGCCTCGACACCCGTCCGGCCGCGGAGACCGACGACCTGTCGCGTACCGTCGACTACGGCACACTGGCCGGGCGGCTGGTCGCCGCGGTCGAGGCGGACCCCGTCGACTTGATCGAAACGCTGGCCGACCGGCTCGCGAAGATATGTCTGGAGGACCCGGTCGTGGCGGAGGCCGAGGTCACCGTCCACAAGCCGAGCGCCCCGGTGCCGCACCCCTTCACGGACGTCGCCGTGAAGATCAGGAGGAGTCGCCCATGACAGCGTCCGACCGCATGCCCGACCGCACCGCGACCGGCGGCCACATGCTGGTCCAGCACCGCGTGGTGTTCTCGCTAGGCAGCAACCTCGGTGACCGGCTGGACAACCTGCAGGAGGCGGTCGACGCGCTGTTCGACGCCCCCGGCCTGGATTTCGTGGCGTGCTCCCCGGTCTACGAGACGCCCCCGTTCGCGCCGCCCGGGGAGACGATCCCCGAACAGGGCGACTATCTGAACATCGTGGTCGTGGCCGACACCCGGCTGCCACCGGAGAACCTGCTCGAGCGGGTCCTCAACATCGAGAACTCCCTGCGCCGCGTCCGCGAGGTCCGCTGGGGGCCGCGCACGCTCGACATCGACATCGTGGTGTTCGGGGACATCTCCTCCGACGACCCCGACCTGACCCTCCCGCACCCCCGCGCGCACGAGCGGGCGTTCGTGCTCGTGCCGTGGGCCGACATCGAGCCGGACGTGCTGCTGCCGGGGCACGGCCGCGTGGGCGACCTGGCGGAGGCCAAGCAGGCGGAAGGGGGCCCGTCGGCCGTTCGCCGCCGGAGCGATCTGACTCTGCAGCAGCCTGCATGAAGCCGTCCCGCCCGCTGTTCCTCGTCGCCCTCGTGATCGTCGTGGCACTGATCACCTGGGCGGTGCTGCGTTCCGCGTACGTCTCGCTGCCGCCACTGCCGTGGACGGCGGTGCCGACGCTGCTGCTGCTGGCGCTCGGTGAAGGATTCACCGGGTTCAACCTGCTGCGCCGCATCCGGCGAAAGCCGAACACCAAGCCGGTGGAGCCGCTGGCGGTCGCGCGCACGGCCGCGCTGGGGAAGGCCAGCGCGCACACCGCGGCGCTGATAGCCGGGGTCTTCGGCGGGTTCGCCGCCAGCCTGGCGGACTCGCTGGACAAGTCGACTCCGCGGCACGACTTCTTCGTCAGCATCGGCACGTTCCTGGCGGCCGTGGTGCTGGTGGGCGCCGCGTTCTTCCTGGAGTACGCGTGCCGCGTGCCGAAGGACCCCGACGAGGAGCGGCGCGACCGGAACGCCTCCAGGGCTTGACCCGGGGTCTCCGGTGGGCGCCGCTACTTGTCGATGTCGCCGACGACGAAGAACATCGAGCCGAGGATCGCGATCATGTCGGCGACCAGGTTGCCGGGCAGCAGCTCCGCCAGCACCTGGATGTTGTTGAACGAGGCGGACCGTAGCTTCATCCGCCACGGCGTCTTCTCGCCCCGGGACACCAGGTAGTAGCCGTTGATGCCGAGGGGGTTCTCCGTCCAGGCGTAGGTGTGCCCCTCGGGCACCTTCAGGACCTTCGGCAGCCGCTGGTTGACGGGTCCGGGCGGCAGTTCGCCGAGCCTGTCCAGGCACGCGTCGGCGAGGTCCAGCGATGCGTACACCTGGTCCAGCAGGCACTCGAAGCGGGCGAGGCAGTCACCTTCCTGCCGCGTGACCACCCGCACGTCCAGTTCGCCGTAGGCGAGGTACGGCTCATCGCGCCGCAGGTCGAAATCGACTCCGGACGCCCGCGCGAGCGGTCCCGACACGCCGTACTGGAGGATCTGCTCCTGCGTGAGCACTCCGACGCCGCGTGTGCGCGCGCGGAAGATCTCGTTGCCCATGATGAGATCGGCGATGTCGCCCATGCGGGAGCGGACCTCGGAGACCGCCGTCCGCGCGCGCGCCGTCCACCCGGCGGGCACCTCGTCCTTCAAGCCGCCGACACGGTTGAACATGTAGTGCATGCGGCCGCCGGAGATCTCCTCCATCACCCGCTGCAGCGTCTCGCGCTCGCGGAACGCGTAGAAGATCGGCGTGATCGCGCCCACTTCCAGCGGGTACGAGCCCAGGAACATCAGGTGGTTCAGCACCCGGTTGAGCTCGGCGAGCAGCGTCCTGGTCCACACCGCGCGGGCCGGCACCTCCATGCCGAGCATCCGCTCGGCGGCGAGCACCACGCCGAGCTCGTTGGAGAACGCCGAAAGCCAGTCGTGCCGGTTGGCCAGCACGATGATCTGACGGAAGTCCCGCACCTCGAAGAGCTTCTCGGCGCCCCGGTGCATGTAGCCGACGATGGGCTCGGCCGCCGAGATCCGTTCGCCGTCCAAGGTCAGCCTCAGCCGGAGCACCCCGTGCGTGGACGGGTGCTGGGGGCCGATGTTCAACGTCATGTCCTCGGTCGCGAGCTCCTTGGCGCCCGCACCGATGCCGACGATCCGCTCGGTGGTCATGGTCGCGTCTCCGCCGCTCCGATCACCGCTTCATGGTCCCATGGCGAGCGGTGGGCGTTATCCGATTGACTAGGGGGTGATGAACCCCAGCCAGAGCGGTCACCCGCAGGATCCCGCGGACGCGTCACCGGGCCGGCCCGGCTTCGTGCCAGGTGCGGGCGGGCAGGCGCCCGCCGTGGACGGACGGCAGCCGGGCGCCCACCCGCAGCAACCGGGACCGCCGGTCGCGGCACCGCCGACCTACCGAGCCGACCAGGCGTTCGCCCCCGGAGGCGGGCTCCAGTGGTCGACGATCTCCGGACGCCACGCGCCGCACCGGCTGCTCACCGCCGTGCTGTGGGCGGTTCCGGTCGGAGCTCTGGGCGCGTACGCGGTGTGGCTGAACGGGGGTGCGGTCGCGGCCGTCATGTGGATCGCCGCCGTGCTGCTGGCGACCGCCGTCACGTGGGTCGTCGCCGAGCTCGACCGCAGGTCGTTCGGATATGTCGAGCGCGCGGAAGACCTCGTCGTGACCCACGGTGTGCTCGTCAAGCGGCTCATCGTCGTCCCTTATGGCCGCATGCAGTTCGTGGACGTGACCGCGGGGCTTCTGGAGCGATGGATGGGCATCGCCACGGTCCGCCTGCACACGGCCGCCGCGGCGACCGACGCGGCCATTCCCGGCCTGCCCGCGCTGGAGGCCGCGCACCTGCGGGACCGTCTCGCCCAGAAGGGCGAGGCCAGGAGCATGGGCCTATGAGCCGCCCTTACGGCCCGCCGTACGGAGCACCCGGTCCTTATGGGCCGCAGCGAGGCCCGTACGGTCCGCCGGGACAGCCGCCCTACGGGCCGCCTCGTCCGCCTTACGGCCCGCCTCGCCCGCCCTATGGGCCTCCATATGCCTACGGGCCGCCGCCCGGCTACCGTCCGCCTCCGCCTCCGATCCGGTTCTCGGAGGGGACGCACCGGCTGCACTGGTCGACGGCTCCGTTGCGCGCCTTCGTCTTCCTCATCATCTACTTCGTGCTGCTCGGGTTCCCGCTGCTGCTGACCCAGACGCACAACGGCGTCGCGCTGGAACTCACACCCGAAGTGGTGACGCGCTTCCTCGTGGTGTCGGTGGTCATGACGGCGGTGGCGATCGGGTCCGGCCTGTGGACCTGGCTGGCTCTGCGCTTCCGCATCGACGGCGACGACCTGGTGGTCGAGACGGGGCTCCTCCACAAGCGCGCGCGCCGCATTCCCCTCTCGCGGATCCAGGCCATCGACGTCGTCCGTCCGCTCGTGACACGGGTGTTCGCACTGGCGGAGGTCCGAGTCGAGCTCGCGGGCGGCGAGCAGAGCGAGATCGCACTGCGCTACCTCGGGCGCCACTCCGCCCAGCAGTTGCGCGCCGAACTCCTCGCGCGCGCGGCCGGCCTGCCCGGGCACACGCCCGAGGCGCCGGAACGGCACATGTGGCGCGTCCCGTTCGGAAACCTGCTCGCCTCGCTGCTCCTCCGGCTGCCGGTGCTCGGCACGGGAGTGCTCTTCTTCGCGACGCTGGTGTTCCTCGTGGTGTACGCCGAGGGCGGCATCCTGGCGGTCACGGTCCCCATCGTGCTCGGGCTCATCCGGGCCGTCATCGCGCCGCTGGTGATGTACGCCAACTTCACGGTCGCGATGTCACCGGACGGGATACGGCTGCGGTACGGGCTGCTCGAGACGCGGATGCAGACACTTCCGCCCGGTCGCATCCAGGCCGTCAGCATCATCGAGCCGGCGATCTGGCGCCGGGTCGGATGGGCCCGCGTCGAGGTCACCGTCGCCGGCTACGCGGGGGAGCGCCAGGCGCTGTCCTCGACGCTGCTGCCGATCGCGCCCAGGCACGTCGCCATGCACCTCGTCTCGCAGGTCTTCCCCGGCACCCGCGTCGATTCGGTGCCGCTCGTCCCCGCCTCCTCGAAGTCGATCGCGATCGACCGGGCGGACGGCGCCGGTTCCGACGACGTGGTCTTCGTGGCGCGGCACGGATGGCCCTGCCAGCGCACCGATGTGATCGCTCATGCGCGCGCGCAGAGCGTCCGGCTCACCGTGAACCCGTTCCAGCGCCTGTTCGGCCTGGCCACCGTCCACGTCGACGCGCCGCCCGGACCCGTCCAGGTGGCCGCGGCCGACCGGGAGCTCGGCGAGGCCCGCGCGATCGTCGAGTCGACCGCCCGCCGCGCCCAGGCGGCCCGCAGCGCCGGCGGCGACCCCGCCCACTGGGCCGCCCGCTGACGGACCCGGTTATCCACAGAACGACATTCCACTTCCCTGCCCGTCCGGGCCCGTCGAACATGAGTGGCGTCGGACGGGATCTCGAAGGGGTCAGGAGGACGTCGTGAACAGTTCGCGGACGCGTGCGGCGAAGCCGGTCGGGAACGAGGTGTTGCCGTTGTGGCCGCCGGGGAACTCCTCGATGGGACGTCCGAGCAGCGCCGACAACTCGACCGCGCACTGGTGGTTCCAAGCCTTCTTGGAGTCCTTACCGGCGGCGGGAATGATCCGGGTGTGCGCCGCTGCGGCGGCGACCTCGGCCGGGCCGAGCGTGTCCATGCGGCATTGGGGGACGTCGTTGGCCAGGTAGTAGCCGAAGTTCGCCGCCCGCTCCTCGGTCATCGGGGCTGCGACGACGCCGGCCTCGGTCTCGATCCGGGCGGGGTCCAGGCCGGTGAGCGCGGCCGCCGCGGGCATGGCGGCACGCCAGCCCTCCGTCCGGTAAAGGTCCTCGATCTCGCCGAGCCGGCGTTCGATGTCGGCGCGGTCTGCGGCCGACAGCAGACCGGGCGTCGCGGGGTCGTGGGCGATGAGGGCGGATAGCTGCCCGGGGTGCGCCGCCGCCAGGTGCAGTCCGTACAGGGCACCGAGGCTGCACCCGAGCATCAGGGCCGGTTCGTCGGTCAGCGCGGCGAGCAGGTGGTGGACGTCCTCGGCGTGCATGGCGGGCGTCACCGGGAGGGAGGGATCGTCCACCTCCGTCCGGGAAAGGCCCCGGCGGTCGTAGGTGGCGACCGTGTAGTGCCCGGCGAGCCGGTCGACGAGATCGGCGGTCCGGTGGGCGTCGCCCTCGCCGCTCTGCCCGATGACCAGCAGCGGCCCCTCCCCGCGGACCTCGTAGTACAGCTTCGCGCCGGGCACCTGCAGCATCGCGGTCGTGGTCGCGTTCATCGCGTCCTCCTGAGGAGTGGGTCGAGCCATCGGCAAATACATCTCTATAGATATATCTAAAGAGATGCATCTGTCCAGATGTAAGTTGGGAGGTGTGAACGGAGTCGAGTTGTTCCTGCTGGGACGGACGCTGATGAAGATCGGGGAGGAGGCGATGCCGGCGCCGCACGGCGGTCCGGCGGGCGGCCCCCGCGCGGTCCTGATCGTGCTGAGCGACATCGTCGACCATCCGGACAGCGCGATCGGGGAGATCGCCGAGCGGACCGGGCTGCCGCAGAGCCAGGTCTCCACCGCCGTCGCGCGGCTCAGGAAGACCGGATCGGTGGTGACCGCCCCCGACCCGGACGACCGCCGCCGCTCGCTGGTCCGCAAGGCCGACGAGGTCTCCGAACGCGTGGCCGAGGTGCGGGCCACCACCATCGACGCCGCCCTGGCGGCGGCACTGGGAGGAAGGGAGCACATCACGGAGGTGGCGGACGCCCTCGACACCCTGTCCCGCCACCTCGCACCGGGAAACCTCGCGTCCCGCCGCCATCCCTGACCAACCCCGACCGCGGCGTCTGAACCACCCCTGCGTGTTGTCTGTCGGCCGCTCCCAGCGTGGTGTCTGTCGGCCGGCCTTCGCCGTGGTGTCTGCCTTGTTTGGGGGAGTTCGTGAGGGCGCGCCTTATTGTCTGGGGGTGAGTGATTTTGGATACGAGCCGTGGTCGGCGGAGTTCGTGGCGAACCCGTATCCGGTGTTCGCGACGCTGCGGGACGAACGGCCGGCGTTCTTCCATGAGCCGACCGGGCAGTGGGTCGTCAGCCGGTACGAGGACGTCGACGCGCTGCTGCGGGACAGGCGGCTCGGCCGTTCCTACCTGCACGTGGCCGGGCACGAGGAGTTCGGGCAGGAGCCGGAGGCGGAGTTCCTCAAGCCGTTCTGGGACCTGGTCCGCGCGGGGATGCTCGACGTCGAGCCGCCCACGCACACGCGGCTGCGGCGGCTGGTGTCCAAGGCGTTCACGGCGCGGATGGTCGAGGGGCTGCGGCCGACGGTCCGGAGGCTGGCGGAGGAGGCGGCCGGGGCGCTCGCCGCCGAGGGCGGCGGTGACCTGATCGCCGAGGTCGCCGAGCCGCTGCCGGTCACGGTGATCGCGGAGATGCTCGGCGTGCCCGCGGCGGATCGCCCCCTGTTGCGCCCCTGGTCAGCGGACATCTGCGGCATGTACGAGCTGAACCCGCCCGAGGAGGCGCAGCGGACGGCGGTCCGCGCGGCAGTGGAGTTCTCCGACTACCTGCGGGAACTGGCCCGGTCGCGCCGCAAGGAGCCGTGCGACGACCTGATCAGCGCGCTCGCCCAGGTGGTGGACGAGGGGGACCGGCTGACCGAGGACGAGTTGATTGGCACCTGTGTCCTGCTGCTCAACGCGGGGCACGAGGCGACGGTCAACGCGACGGGCAACGGGTGGTGGACGCTGTTCCGCAACCCCGGCGAGCTGGAGCGGCTCAGGCGGGACGGCTCGCTCGTGCCCACGGCGGTCGAGGAACTCATGCGGTACGACACGCCGGCGCCGATGTTCGAGCGGTGGGTGCTGGAGGACATCACCGTCGCGGGCGTGGACATTCCGCGCGGTGCCGAGGTGGCGTTGCAGTTCGCGTCCGCCAACCGGGACCCCGAGGTGTTCGCCGATCCCGACCGGCTCGACCTCGCGCGCGATCCGAACCCGCACATCACGTTCGGCCTCGGCATCCATTACTGCCTCGGCGCCCCGCTCGCCCGGATCGAACTGGCCGAGTCCCTGGCTGCGCTGCTCCGGCTGGCCCCGGACCTGCGGTTGGTCTCCGAGCCGGAGTGGAAGCCCGGCTTCGTCCTGCGCGGCCTGCAGGCCCTCCACGTGGAGTGCTGAAACACCGCCCGAGCCCCCGCCGGGCAGCCCGTCGGGTGTCGGTGGGAACGCGTTAGGAGGTGGCAAACGCGGGCGGGAGGGGGATGCCCACCGCCTGCGCGAGCCACCCGAAACCGCCCAGGCCGGACGGGTCGGTGAGTTCGGCCTCCTCGCCGGCGCGGCACAGGGCGGCGAGGTAGCCGCGGGGGTCGCTGTGGGCCAGGGCCAGGGGCGGGCGGGCGCCGGAGAGGCCCAGCGCGAGGAGGGCGGCGCGCTGGGTCGTGAGGAGCGTGGCCGTGGCGCCGGCCCGCTCGCCCGCGGCGGTGCAGGCGTCGAGGGCGACATGCGCCGTCACGTCGCAGGAGCCGTCCGGGACGGCGGGGACGGTCGCGCCGTCGCGGTACCCGGTCAGCGTGCCGTACGGCGGACGGGTGTCGCGGGCATGCGAGTAGTCCACGGCGACCGCCAGCCCCCGGTCGAGGCGTCCGACGACCGAGGCCCAGGCGGCGCAGCGCGGATGCCCGATCTCGGCGCGGTCGCCCGGCTCGTGGAGCGGCCACCAGCGGTCCAGCCAGTCGCGGTCCTCGGCGGACGGCTCCGCCCCCGGGCGTTCGCTGCCGCTGGACGGGTCGACCAGGACGGTGCGGACGCCGTCCGCGGTGTGCTCGACGACGTCGAGGGGGATGTTGTCGAGCCATTCGTTGGCGACGGCGAGGCCGGTGATGCGGTCGGGAAGGTCGGCGCGCCAGGTGATGGCCGCCGGAATGTCGGAGGGCCGTGGTGCTATCTCCACGGCGGTGGGGACCAGCCGGGAGGTGATGCCGGGGGGAAGGCAGGCGAGGATGTTGCTCAGCAGACGGCCCGAGCCGGCGCCGATGTCGACGAGGTCGAGCCGCGAGGGGCGGCCGAGCGCGGCGTCGACGTCGAGCAGGAGCCGGGCGATCGCGGTGGCGAAGCGCGGTGAGGCGTGCACCGAGGTGCGGAAATGCTCGGCGGGGCGCTCGCCCCGCCGGTAGAAACCGCTCTCCCCGTACAGCGCCCGCTCCATCGCGGTGCGCCATGTCAGCCACTCGGAAACCAACGCCGCCACGTCCGTGACGTTACCGTGGGACGGCCCCCGGACCATCCCTGTGGCGGACACCGGTCCGACTTCCGGCTGATCCCGGCCTGACCAGCGGGTACATACGCTGGCGGCATGGTCGGGAGGTTCTGGGAGTGGCTGCGCGGCAAGAAGGCGCTGGTCGACGCCTTTTTCGCGGTCCCCGTGCTGCTCGTGTCGCTCCCCGCGCTGCTCGGCGGGCACCAGGCGATGGCGGAGCCGGCCTATCTCGCGCTGACGGCCGGGCTCGTCGCGCCGCTGGTCCTGCGGCGGACGTTCCCGCGGACGGTCTTCGCGGTGGTGGCGCTGATCTCGGGCGTCCAGTGCGCCGCCGGTGCCCTGCCGGTGGCGGCGAACGTGGCCGTCCTGATGGGCCTGTACACGGTCGCGGCCGGGTGCGCGTTCCGCTGGGCCCTCGCGGCGGTGGTGGTGGGCGAGCTCGGCGCGGTGATGGCGACGCTGCGGTACCCGTCCGGCCGTGACGATCAGCGGTCGACGCTGCTGATGCTGTCGGCGGTGGTGGCGGGCGTGTGGATCCTCGGCCTGCACATGCGGACGCGCCGCGCCTACCTCAGCTCCGTCGAGGAGCGGGCGGCGCGGCTCGAGCGGGAACGCGACGCCGAGGTGAAGATGGCGATGGCGGCGGAGCGGGCGCGCATCGCCCGCGAGCTGCACGACGTGGTGGCGCACAACGTCAGCGTGATCGTGGTGCAGGCGGACGGCGCGTCCTTCGCGATCGACACGGACGTGGGGCGGGCCCGGCAGGCGCTGGAGACGATCTCGCTGACCGGGCGCACGGCGCTGTCGGAGATGCGGCGGCTGCTCGGGGTGCTGAGGGAGGACGACGACGCGAAGGCCTACGCGCCGCAGCCCGGCGTGGCGCAGCTGGACGACCTGGTCGAGCAGGTGCGCTCGTCGGGGCTGCCGGTGACGTTCGAGGTCGCCGGTTCGCCGCCGGACATGTCGGAGGGACGCCAGCTGACGGTGTTCCGGATCGTGCAGGAGGCGCTGACGAACACGCTCAAGCACGGCGGGCCGCGGGTGGCCGCGACCGTCCAGCTGCGATACGCCTGCGATGCGGTGGAGGTCCTGGTGCACGACGACGGGCGGGGCGCGGCGGCGGCCGACGACGGGCGCGGCCATGGTCTCGTGGGGATGCGGGAGCGCGCCGCGGTGTACGGCGGCGACGTCCGCGCCGCGCCGTGTCCCGGCGGCGGCTTCGAGGTGGTCGCGCGCATCCCGACCACCGAGGCCATGTGACCCCGCCCGCCCGCACGCCCCGGCGTCCGCTCGATCGGCGTTCGGATGCGGCCGCGCGGGGGTCTGTGCGGGGTGTGGGTTCGGGGGTGGGGGTTTGGGTGGGAGCGTAGGGCGTGAGCGTGGGGACGAGGTGGGGTCCGTCCCACTGCGTGCCCGTTATGAGGAGGCGTGATGGAGATGGACGAGCCGGAGCCCGGCCCGATCCGGGTCGTGCTGGTGGACGATCAGGAGCTGGTGCGGGCCGGCTTCACGATGGTGCTGGACGCCCAGCCCGACATCGAGGTGGTGGGCGAGGCCGGGGACGGCCAGCAGGCCCTCGACCTGCTGCGGACGACGGTGGCGGACGTGGTGCTGATGGACGTCCGGATGCCCCGGATGGACGGCATCGAGGCGACGAGGCGGATGGCGTCCGGCGAATGGGGCGGTGCCGGGCGCGGCGGCGGCGAGGACGCGCCCAAGGTGATCATCCTGACCACCTTCGACCTGGACGAGTACGCGTTCGCGGCGATCAAGGCGGGCGCGGGCGGGTTCCTGCTGAAGGACGCGGGCCCGGCGCAGCTGATCGAGGCGATCAAGGCGGTGCACTCGGGGGACGCGGTGGTGGCGCCGAGCACCACCAAGCGGCTGCTCGACCGGTTCGCGCTGCACCTGCCGGACTCGGAGGAGAAGGCGACCGGTGCGCTGGAGAGCCTGACCGAGCGGGAGGGCGAGGTGCTGCGGCTCGTCGCGCGGGGGATGTCGAACGCGGAGATCGCCGGCCGGCTGTTCGTCTCGGAGGCGACGGTGAAGACGCACATGGGCCGGATCCTGATGAAGCTGGGGCTCCGCGACCGGGTGCAGGCGGTCGTCTTCGCCTACGAGACGGGTCTGGTCAAAAGCGGTCAAACCGGTGACGCCGGGTGAGTTCATGATCACCTCATGGTGACGAATTGCCGCCCTGCTGAGCCGCACTAGCCTCTGATCTGAAAGTGACCGGGTAGTTACCGTACGCGACGCCCTCAAGAGGGCGGCTTCGGAAATATTCGCTTCGGGCCGGTCGGCCCGGTACGGGAGGACTCGTGTTCAAGAAGCTCGTCGCCACCGGCATCCTCGGTTTCGCGGTGGTCGGTTCGGCCCTGGGAGCGGCGCCCGCGTACGCGGGCGGCTGGGACCACGGCCATGGCAAGGACCATGGCAAGGAGCATGGCCACGGTGGCCAGTTCAACGGCAACCAGACCAGCGGCAACGGCTCCATCGTCGGCGGAAACCAGATCAACCTTCCGATCTCGGCTCCGATCGACGTGTGCGGCAACGGCATCGCGGTGATCCTCGCCCACGCGACCGGGAGCTGCAAGGGCGGCGCGTCCGTCGACAACGGCTGATCGGCCGCGCCCGGTCCGGCGACGGACCGGCACGAAGCGCCGGAGGACCCCCAGGGGCCTCCGGCGCGTTCGGTGCCCGGCCACGAGACAGGTCCGGCTAACGCGACAAAACGGTTACACTTTGTAACGCCATGATTACTCGTTGGTGACTATTTGCCCTCATGCTGGGCCGCTCTGTTGGCTTACCCGAGAGTAGCTGGGTAACTACCGTACGCGACGCCCTCTAGAGGGCGGCTTCGGAAATATTCGCTTCGGGCCCTCGGCCCGGTACGGGAGGACTCTCGTGTTCAAGAAGCTCGCCGCCACCGGCATCCTCGGTTTCGCGGTCGCCGGTTCGGTTCTGGCCGCGGCCCCCGCGTACGCCGGGGGGCACGGCCACGGCCACGGCCATGGCCAGTTCAACGGCAATCAGACCAGCGGCAACGGCTCCATCCTGGGCGGCAACCAGGTCAACGCGCCGATCTCGATCCCGATCGACGTCTGCGGCAACGCCGTCGCCGTCATCGGCATCGCGGGCGCGGGCTGCAAGGGCGGCGCGTCCGTCCACAACGGCTGATCGGCCGCGCCGGGCGCACGGCGGCCCGGCACTGAGGCGCCGGAGGTCCCACAGGGGGCTTCCGGCGCCTTCACGTCTGCGATCCGGATGCGTACGCCTCAGGTCGTACGCCGCGCGCCGGGGCAGCCGGAAAGCTGACACGGAGCGGAGCCGCTCGGCCGATGGCAGCGGCGCCGCGGGTTCCTAGCGTTGATCACGGTCGTATCCGCCCACGAAGGAGCCGCCGTGACCAGCACGTTCACCCGTCCGCCCGGGGGTCGGCCCCGATGTTGAGGACGACGCTGGCGGGCCTGCGGGCCCACAAGCTGCGCCTGCTGCTGACGGCGGTGGCCATCACCCTCGGCGTGGGCTTCATCTCCGGCACGTTCGTGCTGACCGACACGATGAACCAGGGTGTCGCGCGGACGTTCGCCAGGTCGGCCGACAAGGTCGACGTCGCCGTCCAGCCCGCTCCGGGCAAGGACACCGGCCCCCGGGACGACCCCGGCGTCCCGCTCGACGTGCTGGACCGTGTCAAGGCGGTTCCCGGCGTGACGGACGCGCAAGGCACGGTGCGCGGGGACGCGGCGCTCGTCGGCAAGGACGGCAAGACCGTGGGCGACCTGCCGAACGTCGGCATCTCGGTGCCGTCCGGGAACCTGCTGCGCTTCGACGTCACCAAAGGCCGGGTCCCGTCCGGCGGGTCCGAGGCCGTGCTCGGCAAGGACCTCGCGGACCGCTCCGGGTACGGGGTCGGCGACGCGGTGACGGTCCTGGACCACGCGAACCGCCCGCACCGCTTCACCGTCGTCGGCCTGGTCGACTTCGGCATCGACGAGGAGGCGGGGTCCCGGGGCGGCGTCGGCTTCGACACCGCCACCGCGCTGGCGATGACGGGCGCGAAGAAGTACCAGGAGATCGACGTCCTGGGCGCGGGCAAGGGCGCCGTCGCGGCGGCGGTCGGCGACGGGTACGAGGTCCTCACGGGCGAGCAGCTGGCGAAGAGGCTGGCCGACGCGGCCGGCGCGGACACCGAGATCATCCAGGCCGGCCTGCTGATCTTCGGCCTGGTCGCGATGCTGGTCTCGGCGCTGGTCATCTACAACACGTTCTCGATCCTGATCGCGCAGCGGATGCGGGAGATGGCGCTGCTGCGCTGCGTCGGCGCGACCCGCCGGCAGGTGTTCGGCGGGGTGGTCACCGAGGCGTTCGCGGTCGGGCTCATCGGGTCGGCGCTCGGCATCCTCGTCGGCGCGGGGCTCGGCGCCGGCGCGGTCGCGGTGATGGCCCGGTTCACCGACAAGGTGCGGATGGACGGGCTGGCGCTGTCCGCGCCGACGATCGCGATCGGCCTCGCGGTCGGCGTGGTGGTGACGGTCGTGTCCGCGCTGCTGCCGGCGCGGGCGGCGACGCGGGTCGCGCCGGTCGCGGCGCTGCGCACGGAGCTGGAGCCGGCCGGGGGACGGTTCCGGCTCGGCCGCGTCCGCACAGTGATGGCGGTGCTGCTCGGCGGGGCCGGGCTCGCGCTCGGCGTGCTGGGCTCGGTGAGCATGGCGAAGGGGCAGGCCGCGATGTACACGGTCGCGCTCGCGGGCGCCGTGTTCTTCCTCGCGGTGGTGACGGCGATGCCGGTCCTGGTGCGCCCGCTCGGACGCGTCGCCGGGATCGTCCCGGCGCGGCTCGGCGGGGTGCCGGGACGGCTCGCCGTGGAGAACGCGCGCCGGTCCCCGCGCCGCACCGCGACCACGACGATCGCGCTGACCGTCGGGATCGGGCTGATGAGCCTGTTCGCGGTCGTCGCGGCCAGCGGCAAGGCGACGTCGGCGCAGAAGCTGGCGGAGCAGTATCCGGCCGAGTTCCAGGTGCAGGCGCGGACCGGCGACGGCGGCGGCCGGGCCCCGCACGCGCTGACCGAGGTGCTGAAGAAGCGGCCCGAGTTCTCCAACGTGTTCGAGGTGCTGGCCAAGGACGGCTACGTCGACGGCAAGAAGACCGGCGTCGCGAGCCTGACCGGGACGGCGCTCGGGACCGTCCTGAAGCCGAAGCTCGTCGACGGGTCCGCCTCCGCCCTGACGTCGGCCGGGCTGAAGCCGGGGACCGCGATCGTGGAGAAGCGCATCGCGGAGAAGCACGGCCTGTCCGCCGGGCGGACGGTGCAGGTGCGGACGGCGCACGGCACGGTGCCAGTGAAGATCACCGCGGTGTACAGCACGTCGGCGACCTCGCTCGGCGCCCTGCTGGTGCCGGAGGCGGACTTCACCCGCTACTTCGGCGCTCCCGACGACTCCGCGATCTACATCAAGGACCGGGACGGCGTGCCGCCCGACACGGCGCGCCGCGCCGTCGAGGCGGCCGCGTGGCCCTACCCGGCCGCGAAGGTCTACTCGTCCGCCGAGTTCGAGAAGAGCGTGAGCAACGCCATCGACATGATGCTGATGATCTTCGGCGGGCTGCTCGGCCTGGCGATCGTCATCGCGCTGTTCGGCATCGCCAACACCCTCACGCTGTCGGTGGTGGAGCGGACCCGCGAGTCGGCGCTGCTGCGCGCCCTCGGCCTGACCCGCCGGCAGCTGCGCCGGATGCTGTCGGTCGAGGCGCTGGTCATGGCGGTGATCGGCGCGTTCACCGGGGTCGTGCTCGGGGTGGCGTTCGGCTGGGCGGCGACCAACGCGATGGAGGACGGCGCGGTCTTCTCGCTGCCCTATTTGCAGGTGATCGGGTTCGTGCTGCTGGCGGGTGCCGCCGGCACCCTTGCCGCGGTGCTGCCGGCGCGCCGGGCGGCCGGGGCCTCCATCGTGGAGTCGCTCGCGCACGACTGACCGGGAAGACCCGGGAGGTATACGGAATGTGACGAGCGCCCGGATTCGGAGAGTCACCGAATCCGGGCGCGTCGTCTGTGAGACCGTGCCTCGCCCACCGCGGGGACGGCGTTCGCGGTGCGGCGGGGCGCCGCGGGGAACGCCCTAGGGGCGGCCGGGCAGGGTCCGGTCCCGGGCCGCCGGGCGGTACCGCGCCGGCGTCACGCGGTCACCAGCGCCGGTGCCCGACCCAGGCGCCGGTGCCGCTGTGGTTGTGCCCGTTGTACACGTGGTTGCCGTTGCAGCCCGTCCCGGTCTGGCTGCCGACGGACACGGACCCGCAGGTCACGCCGTATCCTCCGACGATCATGACGTTGGTGGTGTTCCCGACGGCGGTGTTGTGGTTGTAGGTGTCGGCGTTGGCCGGAGTGGCGGCGAAGGCCGTCCCCGCGAGGGTCGCGACGACCGCACCGGTCTTGAGGGCTGTCCTGATCAAAGTCTGCTCCATCTCGTCGGGGGCGGAGCGCCCTGGTCATTGCTGCCATTCTCCTTGCGTGACGACGTCGTCACAGACATGGTTACGCCCCGCTTCCGCGTCCCCGCAAGAGTTCACGATCCGTCACCTGGGAAGTGTGACCGTCCCGCCGACACGGCCGTTACGACAGGTAGCCGGAGCGTCACCGATGTGTGATGGTGTTCGCGGTGCCCGTGCTGCCCCGGGCGCCCCCGACCCACCGGAGGACGCGCCCGTGGCCCGCGGGTACGCTGGGGCGCGCACGTCCGGTACCTACCTGAGGACTGGAACGAACAGATGGACCCATTCACGGCTGACTCCGCCGCGCCCGGAGACGGGCCGGAGGCCGGGGAGCCGCGGCCCGAGGACCGGCCCGCACGGCTGTCGGTCGGCGTCGTCGGCGCCGGCCGCGTCGGCACCGCGCTCGGCGCGGCGCTCGCGCGCGCCGGCCACCGCGTGGTCGCCGCCACCGCGGTCTCCGACGGCTCGCGCGAACGGGTGGCGGAACGGCTGCCCGGCGCCGACGTCGCCACCCCGCAGGAGGTCGTCGCCGCCGCCGACCTGGTGCTGCTGACCGTCCCCGACGACGCGCTGCCCGAACTGGCCGCGGGCCTGGTCTCCGCCGGCGTCCCCGTCACCGGCAAGCTGGTCATGCACACCAGCGGCCGCTACGGGTACGCCGTCCTCGACCCGCTGACCCGCGCCGGGGCGCTGCCGCTGGCGCTGCACCCGGTCATGACCTTCACCGGGCGGCCCGACGACGTGAACCGGCTCACCGGCATCTCGTTCGGCGTCACGGCGCCCGAACCGCTGCGCCCGGTCGCCGAGGCGCTCGCCGTGGAGATGGGCGGCGAACCGGTGTGGATCACCGAGGAGCGCCGCCCGCTGTACCACGCGGCCCTCGCCGGCGGCGCGAACCACCTGGTCACGCTGGTCGTCGAGGCGATGGACCTGCTGCGCACCGCGGGCGTCGG
This sequence comes from Actinomadura napierensis, assembly GCF_039529375.1. NCBI lineage: Bacteria > Bacillati > Actinomycetota > Actinomycetes > Streptosporangiales > Thermomonosporaceae > Actinomadura > Actinomadura napierensis. Next base: position 46,451 of record NZ_BAAAMR010000020.1, on the reverse strand, counting down.
CGAGCCCGGCCGGATGCTCGGGCCGCTGCTCGGCGCCTCCCTCGACAACGCGCTGCGGCTCGGCATCGACGGCCTGACCGGCCCGGTCGCGCGCGGCGACGCCGGGACGGTCGCCGACCACGTCGCCGAGCTCGGCAGGGTCTCGCCGGAGGGCCGCCGCGCCTACGTCGCGCTGGCCCGCCTGACCGCCGACCGCGCGCTCGGCGCCGGGCTGCTCAAACCGGAGGACGCCGAGCGCCTCCTCGAAGCGCTGGCCGACTGACGGCCGCCCGCCACCGCATGCCGAACACCGGACTCACCAGCGCCGGCGACCGCCGGACGACCGACCAGGAGGATCAGTGAGCGAGCCGGAGGACGCGTCGTGACGCCCGTCGTCGCCGCCACGCGCGAGGAACTGGCCGCCGCCCGTGCCGGGACGGAGGGCGCGCTGGCGCTCGTCCCGACCATGGGGGCGCTGCACGAGGGGCACCGGTCCCTGATCCGCGAGGCGCGCAGGCGTGCGGACGCGGTCGCGGTCAGCATCTTCGTCAACCCGCTGCAGTTCGGGCCGAACGAGGACTTCGACCGCTACCCCCGGACGTTCGGCGCCGACCTGGAGGCGTGCGCGGCGGAGGGCGTGGACATCGTGTTCGCGCCGGCCCGCGAGGTCATGTATCCGGGCGAGCCCGAGGTCACGGTCAAATCCGGGCCGATGGGCGAGCGGGTGGAGGGCGCCTCGCGGCCCGGCCACTTCGACGGAATGCTCACGGTCGTCCTGAAGTTGTTGAACCTGGTGCGGCCGGACGTGGCCGTCTTCGGGCAGAAGGACGCGCAGCAGCTCGCGATGATCCGCCGGATGGTCGCCGACCTGAACGTGCCGGTCGAGATCGTCGGCGCGCCGACCGTCCGCGAGCAGGACGGGCTGGCCCTGTCGAGCCGGAACCGGTACCTGTCCGGGGACGAGCGGCGCACGGCGCTCGCCCTGTCCCGGGCGCTGTACGCGGGCGTGGACGCGGCGGACGAGGGCCCGGACGCGGTGATCGGCGCCGCGGCGGCCGTGCTGGACAAGGCGGCCACCGCCGAGCCGCCGCTCGACCTCGACTACCTCGTGCTCGTCGATCCGTCCACGTTCACGAAGGTCATGACCGGATACACCGGTCCCGCCGTGCTCGCCGTCGCCGGCCGCGTCGGCGCCACCCATCTGATCGACAACCTGCCCCTCCAGCTCGTCACCCCGAAGGAGCGCTGATGTTCCGGACGATGTTCAAGTCGAAGATCCACCGCGCCACCGTCACCCAGGCGGACCTGCACTACGTGGGCTCGCTGACCCTGGACCAGGACCTGATGGACGCCGCGGACCTGCTGCCCGGCGAGCAGGTGCACATCGTCGACATCGACAACGGCGCCCGCCTGGAGACCTACCTGATCGCGGGCGAGCGCGGCTCCGGCGTGATCGGCATCAACGGCGCGGCGGCCCGGCTGGTGCAGCCCGGCGACCTGGTGATCATCATCGCGTACGCGCAGATGACCGACGCCGAGGCGCGCGAGTTCGAGCCGCGCGTGGTGCACGTCGACCGGTCCAACGCGATCGTCTCGCTGGGCTCCGACCCGGCCGAGCCGGTCCCCGGCGGCGACGGCGTCCGCGGCGACCTGGTGGCGCGCTGACCCGCGTGCACTGACGGCGGGCCAGGGCGGCCGCGCATCCCCCGGGCGGGGTGCGCGGTCGTCCTGCTATGTGGGGTTTTACCCCGAAAACGGGGGTCGAGCATTCGGAGTCCCCGGGGATAATGTCACAATGACGAGAACCGAACCCCGAGGAGGGCTCATGATCCCTTCCGTTCTCGACGCCCCCGCCCCCGGCTGGACCGCCGACGCCGACGTGGTCGTCATCGGCTCCGGCATCGCCGGCCTGGTCGCGGCGCTGCGCTGCCGCCCGCACGGGCGCGTCCTGCTGGTCACCAAGGCCCTGCTCGACGCCGGATCCACCCGCTGGGCGCAGGGCGGCATCGCCTCCGCGCTGGCCCCCGACGACAGCCCCGATGACCACCTCGCCGACACCCTCACCGCCGGCGTCGGGCTCTGCGACGAGGCCGCCGTCCGCACGCTCGTCACCGAGGGCCCGGACGCCGTCCGCGGGCTGATCGAGCTGGGCGCCGCCTTCGACCGCACCGGCGACGGCGCGATCGCGCTGACCCGCGAGGGCGGCCACCACCGCCGCCGCATCGCGCACGCGGGCGGCGACGCGACCGGCGCGGAGATCAGCCGCGCCCTGCTCGCCGAGCTGAAGGACTCCGGCGTCGAGGTCATCGAGCACGCGCTGGTCCTCGACCTGCTGAAGGACGCCACCGGACGCGCCGCCGGGATCACCCTGCACGTGATGGGCGAGGGGCAGCCGAACGGCGTCGGCGCCGTCCGCGCCCGCGCCGTCGTGCTCGCCACCGGCGGCCTCGGCCAGGTGTTCTCGGCCACCACCAACCCCGAGGTGTCGACCGGCGACGGCGTCGCGCTCGCGCTGCGCGCCGGCGCCGCCGTCACCGACCTGGAGTTCGTCCAGTTCCACCCGACCCCGCTCTGGCTCGGCGAGGACGCGCGCGGGCAGCAGCCGCTGATCTCCGAGGCCGTCCGCGGGGAGGGCGCCCACCTGGTCGACCACTCCGGCGAGCGGTTCATGGTCGGCCGCCACGAGCTGGCCGAGCTCGCCCCGCGCGACGTCGTCGCCAAGGGGATCATGAACCGGATGCGGGAGACCGGCGAGCCCTGCATGCTGCTGGACGGCCGGCACTTCGGCGCCGCGATGTGGGAGAAGCGGTTCCCGACCATCCTGGCCGCCTGCCGGCACCACGGCATCGACCCGGTGACCGAGCCGATCCCGGTCGTCCCCGCCGCCCACTACTCCAGCGGCGGCGTCCGCACCGACCTGTACGGGCGCACGTCCGTCCCCGGCCTGTACGCGTGCGGGGAGGTCGCCTGCACCGGCGTGCACGGAGCGAACCGGCTGGCGTCCAACTCCCTGCTGGAGGGCCTGGTCTTCGCCGGCCGCATCGCCACCGCCCTCACCGGCGACCTCGCGGCGGCGCCCGGCCCGTCCGAGCACACCGCCGCGACGCCGGGGCCGTCAGCCGTCGCGACGCCCGAGCCGGTCGTGGACCGTGCCATGCCGGGCGGTGGGCTGCTCGATCCGGCCGTGCGGGGGGACGTCCAGCGGATCATGACGTCGTTCGCCGGGGTGCTGCGCGGTGCCGAGGGGCTCGACACGGCGGCACGGGAGCTCGCCGCCCTTCCCCGCCGAGGCGGCGCGGAGCCCGGAGTGGAGGCGTGGGAGGCCACGAACCTGCACACCGTCGCGTCCGCGATCGTCGCCGCCGCGCGGCTGCGCCAGGAGACGCGCGGCAGCCACTGGCGGCAGGACTTCCCGGAACGGTCCGACGGGCGGTGGCGCGGCCATCTGGTCACGCGGCTGGCGGGGAACGACCTGACGACGGCATACGAACCTCTCGAAGGGAACGACCAGTGACATCCGAACTCTCGCAGAAGCTCAAGGACGCGGGGCTCGATCCACAGGCTGTGGAAAACCTCGTCCGCACGGCGCTGGAGGAGGACGGCCCGGTCGACGTGACCAGCGAGCCGATCTTCGCACCGGAGGCGGTCTCGGCCGGGGACTTCCGGGCCCGCGAGGCGGGCGTCGTCGCCGGGATCCCGGTGGCCGCGGTCGTGTTCGAGCTGCTGGACGTGGGCTACGAGGCGAAGGCCGCGGACGGCGACCGTGTCGTGCCCGGCCAGGTCCTGATCTCGGTCGAGGGGCCGACGAGGGCGGTGCTCCGCGCCGAGCGGACGGCGCTGAACCTGCTCACCCACCTGTCCGGAATCGCGACCGCCGCACGCCGCTGGACGGACGCGATGGAGGGGACCAAGGCGAGGGTCCGCGACACCCGCAAGACGCTGCCGGGCCTGCGCGCGCTGCAGAAGTACGCCGTGCACTGCGGCGGCGGCGTCAACCACCGGATGGGCCTGCACGACTCCGCGCTCATCAAGGACAACCACGTCGCGGCGGCCGGAAGCGTCACCAAGGCCTACGAGGCGATCCGGGCGGTGTACCCGTCGCTGCACGTCCAGGTGGAGTGCGACACCCTTGACCAGGTGGAAGAGGCGCTCGCGGTGGGCGCGACGAGCATCCTGCTGGACAACATGACCGCCGCGGAGATGGCCGAGGCGGTCCGTGTGGTGGCGGGCCGGGCGGAGCTGGAGGCCAGTGGTGGGCTTACCCTGGAGCGGGCCCGAGACGTCGCCGTGACCGGGGTGGACTACCTTGCCGTCGGTGCGCTGACGCACTCGGCGCGCGTGTTCGACATCGGCCTTGACTTCTCCTGACCAGCGGGGACCGGATGCTGCTCACCATCGACGTCGGTAACACCCACACCGTCCTCGGCCTGTTCGAGGGCGAAGAGGTGATCGAGCACTGGAGGATCAACACCGATCCGCGGCGTACCGCCGACGAGATCGCGGTGGTCCTGCAGGGGCTGGTCCAGCAGAGCCCGCTGCTGGCCGAGACCGACATCAGCGGCATCGCGCTGTGCTCCACGGTCCCGTCCGTCCTGCACGAGATGCGGGAGATGTGCCGCCGCTACTACGGCGACGTGTCGGCGGTGATCGTGGAGCCGGGCGTCAAGACCGGGGTGCCCATCCGGATGGACAACCCCAAGGAGGTCGGGGCCGACCGCATCGTGAACGCGCTGGCCGCCGTGCACACCCACGGCGGCCCGGCGATCGTGGTCGACTTCGGCACCGCGACGACCTTCGACGCCGTCTCCGCCAAGGGCGAGTACGTGGGCGGCGCCATCGCCCCCGGCATCGAGATCTCGATCGACGCGCTGTCGTCGCGCGGCGCGCAGCTGCACAAGATCGAGCTGGTCCGGCCGCGCAGCGTGATCGCCAAGAACACGGTCGAGGCGCTGCAGTCCGGGATCATCTTCGGCTTCGCCGGGCAGGTGGACGGCATCGTCGAGCGGATGACGGAGGAACTGGTCGACGACCTCGACGAGGTGACCGTCATCGCGACCGGCGGCCTCGCGCCGCTGGTGCTGGAGGAGTCCCGCAGCATCGACGTGTTCGAGCCGTGGCTCACCCTGATCGGGCTCCGGCTCATCTACGAGCGGAACACTCCCTGACGTCCGGGACCGTCCCGCCGGTGGCGGGCTCCCGGCGCTCCGGGCGTTCCCGACCGGAGGCGCGCGTCTGGCGGGAGACGTAGGCCAGGCATGCGGCCGCCAGTACGGCCATGGCGGTGAGGACCGCGCCGAGCGGCACCGCCTTGGCCAGGACGGTCAGCAGCAGCGGCGCGAACATCCCCACATAGACCAGGGCATAGGCGACGGCGGTGAGGCCCGCCAGTTCGTCCGGCGCGGCGATCCGCGCGACCTCGCCGAGGCCGTAGGTCAGCACGAACCCGTACCCGGCGCCGAGCACGACCGCCGCCACCGCGTTGAGGACGGGCAGGCCCGTGGCGATGGTCAGCGCCGCGAGCAGCAGCCCGCAGGCGATCGAGCCGAGCCCGGCGCGGGCGACGAGCCGCGGGTGCCGCGCCTCCAGCCGCCGGGCGACGGGCTGAGCCGCCATCCCCGACGCGAGCGTGAGCCCGGTGATCGCGCCCGCGTAGGCGATCGGCAGGTGATGGACCGGGACGAACGCCGGCAGCAGCGCGAACGCGCTGACGGGCGCGGTGAACGTCCAGACGGCGACCGGCGCGATCGTCCGGCGGAACGCGGGGTTCCGCACCCCCGACAGCCCGGACCGCCCGCGTCCGGCCTCACGCGTGACGGGTGCGCGCGGGACGCGGGTCTCCGGGACGCGGAACGCCGGCGGGACGGTCAGCAGCATGATGAGCAGGTGCGGCAGGTAGGCGGTGACCAGCGGATGCGGCGCCCACTGCGCGACGAGCGCCGACACCAGCGGCCCCGCCCCGAAGCCCGCCGAGACGGCGAGCGCGGTCATCCGGGTCCCCGAGACGGGCGTCAGCTCCTTCACCCACGCGGTGCCCGCGGCGAGGACGGCCCCGGTGACGACCCCGGCCAGCAACCGGCCCGCGTACAGCAGCCACGGGGCCGCGACGCCCGCCATCAGCACCACCGTGACCAGCGCGGACAGGCACGCGAACGGCAGCGCGATCCGGCGCCGGCCGTACCGGTCGGACGCCGGGCCGCCGAGCACGAGCCCGGGCACGAGGCCCAGCGCGTACACGCCGAACATGGCCTGCGCGGCGCCGTCACCGAGATGCAGCCGATCGGTGTAGAGGCCGAGCAACGAGGCGAACTGGTTGGCGCCCCAGCCGACCCCGAACATGATCGAGGCGATCGGGAACCAACCGGCGCCGGGGGAGGGGGCGGGTGACGCGGTTGCCATGATCCCTGTCTAGAAGGCCACAGGTCGCCGGGTTCCGCCGCTTCGTGATTCGTGAACCGCCCGGCGATGTGACGCCGGTCGCCCGTGTGACGCCGGTCGCGAACGGGCCTTTCGGCCGCCTCGTCGGAGAGAACCGGGCAGGCCGCCGGTTACCGTGACGAGCATGGAACTGCGTGAGCTCGCCTCCTTCCTCGCGGTCGTCGAGGAGGGGCAGTTCGCGCGGGCGGCGGCCCGGCTGTTCCTGTCGCCGCCAGCGGTCACCGCGCACGTCCAGCGGCTCGAACGCGAGCTGGGCGTCCGCCTGTTGGAACGGTCCCCGCTGCGGCTCACCGAGGCGGGGGAGCGGTTCGTCCCGCACGCCCGCGCGGCGCTCGCGGCCGTGGACGCCGCCGCCGGCGCGGTCGCCGACCTGCGCGGCGAGGACGACCCTCCGCTCCGCGTCGGCGTGATGGGGCACGGCTCCGCCGAACTGACCCCGGCGATCGTCCGGGCGTACCGGCGGTCCCGGCCGGGCACTCGGCTGACGATCATGCCGCTGGACTTCACCGAGCACGTGTCCGCGCTGGTCGAGCGGAAGGTGGACGTCGCGTTCGTGCGGCCGGCGCCCGACGACGACCGCGTCGAGGCCGACGTGCTGACCACCGAGCCGCGGATCGTCGGCGTCCCGGCGGACGGCCCGTTCGCGCAGGCCGGCGCTCTGCGCCTCACCGACGTCCTCGACCTGCCGATCGTCGCCGTCCCCGACGTCACGCCGAGCGTGTTCACCGACTACCTCTACTTCACCCCGGCGGTGAACGGCGAGCGCGGGCGGCGCGGTCCTGACGTGGCGCGCAACCCGCAGGACGTCATGCTCAGCATCGCGGCGGGCCGCGGCGTCGGGTCGGCCCTGCGGTCGTTCGCCCGCTTCTACCCCTGGCCGGGCGTCCGGTACGTCCCGATCCTGGATGCGCCGTGGGACAGCAGCGTCCTGGCGACGCGCCGCGGCGACGGCGACCCCCGCGTCCGCGCGTTCCGGGCCGTCGCCGCCGCCCTGGCCCGCGACCTCGGCCCCCTCGTCGCGGCCGGCCCCGGCGATCACCCCGAACTCGTTCGCGGGGCCCTCGGCGGGCTGGATAGCCTTGAGGCGTGAGTGACGAGACCCTCGATGACCTTCCGGAGCAGATGCGCGTCCGCCGGGAGAAGCTCGACCGCCTGCGCGAGGCCGGCGTCGACCCCTACCCGGTGACCTTCCCCCGCACGGCGACGATCGCCGAGATCCGGGAGAAACACCCGGATCTGGAGCCGGGCACCGAGACCGGGGAGAAGGTCGGCGTCACCGGTCGCGTCATGCTGGTCCGCAACGGCGGCAAGCTGTGCTTCGCCACCATCCGGGACGGCTCCGGCGACCTCCAGATCATGCTGTCGCTCGCGAAGGTCGGGCAGGAGCAGCTCGACTTCTGGAAGCGCGAGGTCGACCTCGGCGACCACGTCGGCGTCGAGGGCGAGGTGATCACCTCCAAGCGCGGCGAGCTGTCGATCATGGCGGACCGGTTCGCGATCACCTCCAAGTGCCTGCGGCCGCTGCCGGACAAGCACGCCGGCCTCACCGACCCCGAGGCCCGGGTGCGGCAGCGCTACGTCGACCTGATCGTCAACGACGAGGCCCGGAAGATGGCGCGGATCCGCAGCGCCACCGTGCGGGCCGTCCGCGACTTCTGGCACGAGGAGGGGTACCTCGAGGTCGAGACCCCGATGCTGCAGCCGATCCATGGCGGGGCGGCGGCGCGTCCGTTCAAGACGCACATCAACGCCTATGACATGGAGCTGTACCTGCGGATCGCGATCGAGCTGTACCTCAAGCGGCTCGTCGTCGGCGGCATCGAGAAGGTCTTCGAGATCAACCGCAACTTCCGCAACGAGGGCGCCGACTCCACCCACAACCCCGAGTTCACGATGCTCGAGGCGTACGGGACGTACCTCGACTACAACGACATGGCCGACCTGACCCAGCGGATGTACCAGAAGGCGGTCGTCGCCGCCCTCGGCACGTCCGTGGTCGTCCACGACGGCGTCGAGATCGACCTCGGCCTGCCCGAATGGCCGCGGATCACGCTGTACGGGTCGGTGTCGGAGGCGCTCGGCGAGGAGATCACCCCGCACACGCCGATCGAGACCGTCCGCAAGCTCGCCGACGCCCGCGGCATCACCTGGGACCCGAAGTGGGGCCAGGGCAAGCTCGTCCAGGAGATCTTCGAGGAGCTGATCGAGCACACCCTCGTCCAGCCGACGTTCGTCATGGACTACCCGGTGGAGACCTCGCCGCTGACCCGCCAGCACCGCGCGGAACCGCTGCTCACCGAGAAGTGGGACCTGATCGGCTTCGGCACCGAGCTCGGTACCGCCTACTCCGAGCTGGTCGACCCCGTCGAGCAGCGCCGCCGGCTCACCGAGCAGTCGCTGCTGGCGGCGGGCGGCGACCCCGAGGCGATGCAGCTGGACGAGGACTTCCTGCGCGCGCTGGAGTACGCGATGCCGCCGACCGGCGGGATGGGCGCTGGCATCGACCGGATGATCATGGCGTTCACCGGCAGGGGCATCCGCGACACGATCCTGTTCCCGCTGGTCAAGCCCGAATAGTCACCGGCAGGTCGCGCAGCCCGCGCAGGACGAGGTTGTCGCGGTACACCAGGTCGCCGTCCCCGGCCGCGAGGGCCACGTCGCGCTCGAAGAGCTTCTTCAGCGCGATCTGGCCCTCCAGCCGGGCCAGTGGCGCGCCGAGGCAGAAGTGGACGCCGTGCCCGAACGACAGGTGGCGCGGCGCGTCCCGTCCCTCGGCGTAGCGGAGCAGGGCGAGCCGGTCGGGGTCGGTGAACACCGACGGGTCCCGGTTGGCGGCGCCCGTCAGCAGCAGGACGAGCCGTCCCCGCTCGATCACGGTGCCGCCCAGCTCGGCGTCCTCCAGCGCGGCCCGCAGCGTCAGCTGGACGGGCGGGTCGTAGCGGAGCAGCTCCTCCACGGCCGCCGCGACGTTTTCCGGGTGCTCCCGGAACACCGCGAGCTGCTCCGGATGCCGCAGCAGCGCCAGCGCGCCGTTCCCGATCAGGTTGACGGTCGTCTCATGGCCCGCGACGAGCAGCAGCACGCACGTCGCGAGCAGTTCCTCTTCCGACAGGACGTCGCCGCCGTCCGAGACGCCGACCAGCGCGCTCAGCAGGTCGTCGCGCGGCTCCGCGCGGCGCTCGGCGGCCAGCTCGCGGAAGTAGGCGGCGAACTCCGCGCGCGCCTCGTCGCGCAGCGCGATCTCCGCCTCCGGCAGCAGGAAGTCGGGGTCCAGGCCGCGGGCGAGGGCGTCCGACCAGCCCTTGAACAGGTCCCGGTCGCGCGGCGGGACGCCCAGCATCTCGCTGATCACGATGACGGGCAGCGGGTACGCCAGCGCCGAGATCAGGTCGACCTCGCCGGACACCCCGTCCAGCAGCTCGTCCACCAGCGCCTCGACGCGCGGCCGCAGCCGCTCGACCAGCCGCGGCGTGAACGCCTTGCTGACCAGCCGGCGCAGCCGCGTGTGGTCCGGAGGGTCCATCGTCAGGAAGGAGCGGTTCCGCTGCGGCGCCTCCCGCCACAGGCCGCCGCCCTCGGGCCGGTGCCCGAACCGCGGGTCGCGCAGCGCCTGCTCGCACAGTTCGTAGGACGTGCTCACCCACAGGCCCACGGCCGTCTGCCGCAGACTGCCGCCCGCCGCGAGGCCCCGGTAGTGCGCGTAGGGGTCGGCATGGAACGCCGGATCGGACGGGTCGAATCCCAGGATCGCCGCCGCGTCCGCGTCCTGCCCCGATGCCCCCGCCACCTGTTCCCGCGTGTCCGTCATAGGGCAAGTCACCCGAAATTAAGACGCGATGTCAATAGTGACGAGGGTCAGGCCGATTCGCGGACGACCAGTTCCGGAGCGAGGACGACCTGGCGATGCTGGTGCGACTTGCCCTCCCGGATCTCGGCCATGGCCAGCTCCGCGGCCTCCCAGCCGAGCGCCCGGCGCGGCTGCTTGACCGTGGTCAGCGGCACCGCGGCGCTGGCAGCCAGCTCGATGTCGTCGTAGCCGACCACCGCGATGTCGGCCGGGACGCGCGCGCCGAGCCGGGTCAGCTCGTTGATCAGCCCGATGGCCAGCAGGTCGTTCGCGCAGAACACCCCGTCCGGGGTCGGTGACATGTCCAGGACGCGCCGCGCCGCGCGCCGGCCCTCGGTCGGGCTCAGCGCGTCCTGGATCAGCACGGGCGGCTTCCCCAGACCGGCCTCGACGAGCGTGCGGGCCGCGCCGTCGCGGCGCTCGACGCAAGGCTGCGGTTCGGGCGCGCCGGTGACGAACGCGATCCGCTCGCGTCCGATGCCGAGCAGATGCGCGGCGGCCAGCTCCCCTCCCGCGACGTGGTCGACATGCACCGCGCACGCGTCGGAGACGTCCCGGTCCATCAGCACGACGCTCAACCCGGCGGCCCGCAGCCGCCGGATCCCGGCCGGACCCAGCCCGACCGGGACGATCAGGGCGCCCGCGGCGTGCTGCTCGTCCAGCAGTTCCAGCGAACGGGCCTCTTTGGCGGCGGAATGGTCGCTGGACAGCCAGAGGGCGTCGTGGCCCGCCGCGTTGAGCGCCTCCTCGGCGCCGCGCACCACGTCCGCCGCGTAGGGATTGGCGAGGTCCTCGACGACGACGCCGAACAGGCGGCGCGGCTCGTCGCCGAACTCGCCCGCGGTGCGATCGGGGCCCGTCCGGAGCCGGCGAGCCGACTCGTTCCGGACGAAACCGAGCTCCTCGATCGCCGCGCGGACACGGTCACGGGTAGCTTCGGCCACGAGATCTGGCCGGTTTAGGACATTCGAAACGGTCCCAACTGAGACCCCGGCACGCCTCGCGACCTCGCGGATACTGGTCTGTGGCAAGTCGCTCCTCGTCCGCCCCGGTGGTGTTTCCCCAGGTAGTTGGGCTTTCCTGTGTCAATCCCCGAAAACCCGGTCACGCATTGCGACCATCCGGGCACAGATAGCACTTAACCAGCGCTTGACGGGCCGGATCCGGCCGCCTAGCGTTCCGAGCCGAAGCGTAGCTTGAAACGATTCACGATCTTCGTCCGCGGCGAGATCCGGTGAGTCCAGGGAGGAAGGACGGGTTCGGAACGGCGAGCCAGACCCGCCCCTGCCAACGTGGCCAACGACTGAATCGTCACCCGGAGTTCCCCCGCAAGCCCCCGCAATCGGCCTAACGGCCACCTCCGGCCAAGCTTCGCGAGACAGCAAAGGAACCGAACCGATGATCTAGTCCGGAAGGCTCCGGACCCGGCAACCCAACGCATGCAGATCGAGGCCCAACCCGTGCCTGTGCAGCGGACGGCTGCATCCCCGCGGTCATCAACCACGGACGAGGGAGGACGGAGTGGAAACAGCCACACTCGATTTCGGGCTGAGCGACGAGGAGATCAGGTTGCTCTCCCAGATCGCCAGCGGTGTCACCGCTGATGTGGCGGCTCGCAAGCTGGAACTGAGCGCGCGGACCCTGCGCCGCCGGCTGCGCAACATCTGCGACCGGCTGGAGGTCAACACCCCTATCGAGGCCGTGGTGTGGGCGGCCCGAAGGCAGCTCATCTAGCGCGACCCGACGACGCCCGTCAGGGGACGGCGGGCGTCACCCGGAAACCAGCCCGACCGGAAGCAAGTCCAGCGATGCGAACTCGTCCGACCCCGCAGCGGCGGCGCCGAACCCCTGACAGGTAGGTCCCTGGCAGAAAGCGCCGCCGCGGGACGAGTTCGATTTCACTGCATTGCCCTTGGCGGTCGGGCGCTGGGGCGCCCTCCCTTCAACGGGCAAAGCGGCGATCGCTGCATCGCTCCGACTCGCCCTGGGGGCTCGCTTCGCGATCGGATTCTCGCTTCGCTCGAATCCGGCTTCGCACGCGATCGCATCGTTGCGGTCCGCTCCGGCTGAGGTTAAGACGCGTTTCCACGGCGGTCCGGCGTGGTTCAGGTTCGGGCGGTTTGTTCTTTGTGGGGGGTCAGGCGACTCGGACTACGCCGGCTATGGGGCGGCCGGACAGGGAGGCGATGCGGACGACGTCGCCGGTGTGGGGGGCGTGGATCATCTTGCCGCCGCCGACGTACATCCCCATGTGGTGCAGGTCGGAGTAGAAGAAGATGAGGTCGCCCGGCCTCATCTGGCTCTCCGAGACGTGGGTCCCGGCGTTCCACTGGCTGCCGGTGTAGTGCGGCAGGTTGATGCCGACCTGCTTGTAGGCCCACATCGTCAGGCCCGAGCAGTCGAACGTGGTCGGGCCGGCCGCGCCCCAGACGTACGGCCTGCCGAGCTTGCTCATCGCGTACCGCAGCGCCTGCGCGGCCTTCCCGTCGCCGATGACGGGCAGCTTCGCCAGCAGGCTCGGGTCCTTCTTGACGGCCTTGCCGCGGACCTTCTCGTAGGCGGAGGTGACCTTCTTCTTCTGCTCGGTGAGCTGCGTCTTCAGCTGCGTCACCTGCTGGGTGCGCTCCTCCGCGGACTTGCGCGCGCGCTGGGCGGACTGCATCGCCTGCATGAGGCCGAGGACCTGGGTGCTGTCCTGGGTGGCGAAGTAGTTGAGCGTCGCGGCCTGGTCCAGGACGGCCTGCGGGTCCTGGGCGGAGATGAACGAGACCGTGGGGTCGGTGCCGCCCTGCATGTAGCTGGTGGCGGCCAGCTCGCCGACCTTCTCGCGCAGGCCCTCCAGGGACTTCTGCTGGCGCGTGGCGTTGGTAGCGGCGACCTTGGCCGCCCGCTGCGACTGCTGCAGCTTCACCTTCAGGCCGTTGTACTGCTCGGTGAGCTGCTCCAGCTGGTCCGCGAGCTTGAACGCCTGGTCCTTCAGCTCCTTGGCCGACGGGTCGGGGTCGGCGTGCGCCGCGGGGAACGAATGGGGGGCCACCACGTGGGGTGTGATGGAAAGGGCGGTGAGCGCGCCGGCGATCGTGAGCGCCCGGACGCGGAAACGAGCCGTCCGCACCAAATCTCCTCTCCTTGTCCGCCTACCGAGTTAGCTGACGGGTTCGGGCCGGAGCAGCCCGTCCGCTGAGCGCGCGCGGATTTCGGTCCACGCGGCTGCGGATTCACCCCAGACGGAATCGGTTCGGGGCGGTCCCCGAACGCTCCGAAAGTGGGTCCCCGGCTCCTCGGGGCGCCGGCTGCGGCCCGTGGACTCGGCGGTTCGGCCTCCGTTTCGCGGAAGGCCGACGTCAGAGCGGGACACTAACGGAACCGCCAGGGGATGCCAACCAGAACATGCGAATTCGCAGGTCGTGGCGGACGGTGCGTGGGGTTAACGCCGGATTTGACGGCCCTTGGCGGGCCGGCGAGGGCCTTGGGGCCGGTGCGGTGCGCTCAGCGCGGCCGCCGGTGGCCGGGACCGGGCGGGGCGTTCGGTAACCTCGCCTGTTTGTGGAAGTCGTGATCAGGCGTGCCCGTACCGCCGACGTTCAGGGGATCCGCAGGCTGGTCGATCTGTACGCCGGGTCGGGGCGACGCCTGCTCAAGAAGTCCGCGGTGAAGCTGTACGAGGACGTCCAGGAGTACTGGGTCGCCGAGGACGTCGAGGGAACGGGCCCGGGGGAGGCCGGCCCCATCGTGGCGTGCGGGGCGCTCCACGTGATGTGGGAGGACCTGGCGGAGGTCCGCTCGGTCGCCGTCGACAAGGGGTACGGCGGACGCGGGATCGGGCACCGCATCGTCGCGCGGCTCCTGGAGACCGCGCGGGAACTCGGCGTTCGGCGGGTGTTCTGTCTTACCTTCGAAGTGGAGTTCTTCGCGCGCCATGGTTTCCAGCAGATCCTCGGTACTCCGGTGGCGCCGGAGGTGTACGAGGAACTCCTCCGCTCCTACGACGAAGGCGTTGCAGAGTTCTTGGACCTCGACAGGGTCAAGCCCAATACGTTGGGAAACACCCGGATGTTGCTTCGCCTGGAGGACTGACCCAGATGAGTGATTCCCCCAACCGCGGGCGGCCTTACCAACCGCCGCAGGGGCAGGGTTCGTACGGACCGCCGCCCCCGTACCAGGGTTCCCAGCAATGGCAGCAGCCCGAGCGGCAGGGGCAGGCTCAGCCGCCCGCGCAGCAGTGGCAGCAACAGCAGCAGCCTCCGTCCCACCAGCAGTGGCAGAACCCGCAGCAGGACCAGTGGCAGCAGCCGTCGTACGAGTCCTATGAGCAGCCGGCCTACGACCAGTACGGCGGGTCCTCCGGCGGGGACATGCCGCTGGCGCCCATCATGCGGCGCGCGGGCGCCCGGCTCATCGACAACGCGCTCGTGGCGGTCTTCGGGTTCGCGCTCGTCCTTCCCATCACGATCGGCGCGTTCGGGTTGGGCAAACCCGGTAGCAAGACCGAGGACGAGGGCGGCGTCTGGAACTGGCCCATCATCTTCACGCTGTTCGCGGTCCTGTCGGTACTGCCGTTCATTTACGAGGCGGTACAGCTGTCCATGTGGGGCCGAACGCTCGGCAAGCGCTTCTTGGGTATCGGTGTCGTCCAGGCCCGTCCCGCCGGGAATCCGCTGACGACGACGCAGGCCGTATGGCGGGCCGCCATCACCCACGTCGCCTACCAGATCGGCGTTTTCTTCTTCCTCGTGCTGGCCGTGATGGTGTGGCAGTACTTCGCCTACGGGATGGTGCTGGTCTGGGCGGGCGCCCTGATGGCCTACCTCTGGGCGATCTGGGACCAGCCGCTGCACCAGGCGCTGCACGACCGCTTCGCCGACACCCTCGTCATCGACGAGCGCGTCGGGTACGGCGAATACACCGAGTACGCGGAGTAGGGCCGCGATGGCGGCATCGCAAACGCCGGCACAGGGGTCGGAGGAGCCGTCAGGGGCGGAGAACGGCCTCCACGATGACGAGCCCGTGGCGCAGGAGGACGGGGACGGCCCGGCGCTCGCCGAGCCGGGGCAGCGCCTCCTGGCGCGCATCGTCGACACCCTGATCGTCGGCCTGCCCGTCATTATCGTGGTGAAGGAGTTCGTCTCCGGCCACGACTTCGACGTGGTCGCCCCGCCCGCCGTGGCCGGGTGCATGCTGCTGTACGAGGCCGTCCAACTCGCCGTCTGGGGGCGGACGCTCGGCAAGCGATTCGCCGGAATCCAGGTCGTCTCCGCTCCTCCCGCCTTGTCCGGCCGTGAGGACGCCGCCACGGGCGTGGGGGAGGCCGAGGCCGGCCCGTCCGCTTCGGGCCTGCCACAAGCGCCCTATGGCCGTCCGAGCGCGCCGCGAGCCGTCCTGAGGGCCGCGGTGTACGCGGTGCCGATCGCGCTCCGGCCCGTTCACATTCTCGGTCTTCTGGCGGGCCTGTTCTGGGTGGCGAACGCCGGGTTCATATACGAGGGGACGCGCCGCCAGGCCCTCCATGACAGGCTCGCCGGCACCCTGGTCGTAAAACGCCGCACGCCTTGATTCACCGGCGTTCCGCGGCTCTCTCCGACATACCGGCGCTGTGCCCCGGATACGCGCGGTGACGGTCCCGACCTGATCGCCCCGGCCGCTTGTACGCCGGGCGGGCGGGAGTTTGGCGGGGATCCCCGTGTCGTTTCGGACAC
Source organism: Actinomadura napierensis (assembly GCF_039529375.1). NCBI lineage: Bacteria > Bacillati > Actinomycetota > Actinomycetes > Streptosporangiales > Thermomonosporaceae > Actinomadura > Actinomadura napierensis. The sequence continues at coordinate 30,494 of NZ_BAAAMR010000020.1, read as the reverse complement.
CGGGCTTGCGCGGGCCAATGCCAGCTCGTTCCGGACACGTTCAGGTTACGGGCGGGATTCCCGGACGATGTGTCTCGTCCCGGAAGGCGCCTCCGGTTTGGGATCTGCTTCCGGCGGGCCGGGGACTCGACCTTCAATGCAACCCGGCCACTTACTCCGGAGGGGACGCCGTCTCGCGCGGACCGGGGCAGGTGGTCGCTTTGTACCGCTTATCCACAGATTTCGGGATCGACTAGTGCCGATGGCGTTACGCTCCGGCGTCCGGCCTGGAGTTCCGGCGCGCCTGACGGCAACAGATTTCGTCTCGGCCCCGCCGTTCGTAATCCCTCCACATCCCCCGGTGACGGCCCCTGCGCGCCTGGTGGCACGGCCCCTGCGCCGGTCCGCGCGCCGGTCCGCCCGCACATTCCGGGCGCCTGCACCGGTTAGTGCCGTTACGCCAGGGTTAATCGTCGGCAAGGGGTACCGGTGTGCCGGCCCTGTTATGGTCCGGGTGGGCACTTTTCCGGCTGCGGTCCTCCCGACGGAAAGCCCGGCCGCCCCCATACCTGGTCCAATGCGCGTTCGACGCCCCAGGTCAGCGCCGTGCGCCGTGACGCCGGTCACGCCGAAATCCACAGGCCGGACCGTCCGCCGGAATTGAACGCGGTGCATCCGGGCATGCCCGCCACCGCCCGCCGCGCACCGGTCGTCTCGCCGATAGCCGCCGCCAACGGATGTTCATCCCGGACTTGAATTGTCATCGGCAGACTTCCCGGTATATCTTTGTCAACCGAATGCAGTTTGCTCCAGCCGAAAGGTCTGTCCCCATGGCACAGAAGGTTCAGGTGCTTCTCGTCGACGACCTCGACGGTGGCGAGGCGGACGAGACCGTAGCGTTCTCGATCGACGGCGCCTCCTACGAGATCGACCTCAGTGGCGCCAACGCTAAGAAGCTGCGGGATTCCCTCCTGCCGTTCGTGGAGAAGTCGCGCAAGGCGGGCACGGTCAACAAGCGGCGCCGCCAGCGTGGCGCGTCCAGCCGCGAGCGCAGTGCCGAGATCCGTGCCTGGGCCAAGAACAATGGCATCAAGGTCAATGAGCGCGGCCGGATCCCCGCGACGGTGATCGAGCAGTACGAGGCGGCGAACTGACCGCCCCACCCCGCCCCGGCGGCCCGTCTCCCTCCATGAGACGGGCCGTTCGCTTGTGGCGTAGCGTCCGGGTGGTTTGGCCTCCGCCGCCGCGCGGTAGACCGGGACATCGCCCCCATTCGACGATCCTCGGACGCGACCCCGGACGACCTGCGGAAAGCCCCCGTTCGCTTGGGGCGTAGCGGGAACATGACGCACCGATGCGGTAGTTGGATGAGACTGAACAGCGCTTAGCTGGGGAACGTCTTCTGGTGGGAGTGCACCGGGCGGCCTCCTCGGGGCGGGCTAGCATGCGGAAGGACAGTTCCGGACGTTCCGGACTCTGCCCAACCGCTCTGTGAGGAGCGACGAGATGTTCGAGAGGTTCACCGACCGCGCGCGGCGGGTTGTCGTCCTGGCTCAGGAAGAGGCCAGGATGCTCAACCACAACTACATCGGCACCGAGCACATCCTCCTGGGTCTGATCCACGAGGGTGAGGGCGTCGCTGCCAAGGCCCTGGAGAGCCTGGGGATCAGCCTTGAGGCGGTCCGCCAGCAGGTCGAGGAGATCATCGGCCAGGGCCAGCAGGCGCCGTCGGGCCACATCCCGTTCACTCCGCGCGCCAAGAAGGTGCTCGAGCTGTCACTGCGCGAGGCGCTGCAGCTCGGCCACAACTACATCGGCACGGAGCACATCCTGCTCGGCCTGATCCGCGAGGGCGAGGGCGTGGCCGCCCAGGTGCTGGTCAAGCTCGGCGCCGACCTCAACCGGGTCCGCCAGCAGGTCATCCAGTTGCTGCACGGCTACCAGGGCAAGGAGCCGGCCGCCTCCGGCGGCCCCTCGGAGTCCGCGCCGTCCACCTCCCTCGTGCTCGACCAGTTCGGCCGCAACCTGACGCAGGCCGCGCGGGAGGGCAAGCTGGACCCGGTCATCGGCCGGGACAAGGAGATCGAGCGGGTCATGCAGGTGCTGTCCCGCCGCACCAAGAACAACCCCGTCCTCGTGGGCGAGCCCGGCGTCGGTAAAACGGCCGTCGTCGAGGGGCTGGCGCAGAAGATCGTCAAGGGCGAGGTCCCGGAGACGCTGAAGGACAAGCAGCTCTACACCCTCGACCTGGGCGCGCTGGTCGCCGGCTCCCGGTACCGCGGCGACTTCGAAGAGCGCCTGAAGAAGGTGCTCAAGGAGATCCGCACCCGCGGCGACATCATCCTGTTCATCGACGAGCTGCACACGCTCGTCGGCGCGGGCGCCGCCGAGGGCGCGATCGACGCCGCCAGCATCCTCAAGCCGATGCTGGCCCGCGGCGAGCTGCAGACCATCGGCGCCACCACGCTGGACGAGTACCGCAAGCACCTGGAGAAGGACGCCGCGCTCGAGCGCCGCTTCCAGCCGATCCAGGTCGCCGAGCCGTCCCTGTCGCACACGATCGAGATCCTCAAGGGCCTGCGGGACCGCTACGAGGCGCACCACCGCGTGTCGATCACCGACAGCGCGCTGGTCGCGGCCGCGCAGCTCGCCGACCGCTACATCAGCGACCGGTTCCTGCCCGACAAGGCGATCGACCTCATCGACGAGGCCGGCTCGCGGATGCGCATCCGCCGGATGACCGCTCCGCCGGACCTGCGCGAGTACGACGAGAAGATCGCCGACGTCCGGCGCGACAAGGAGTCCGCGATCGACGCGCAGGACTTCGAGAAGGCCGCGGCGCTGCGCGACTCCGAGAAGCAGCTGCTCGGCCAGAAGGCGCAGCGGGAGAAGGAGTGGAAGGCCGGCGACATGGACGTCGTCGCCGAGGTCACCGACGAGCTGATCGCCGAGGTCCTCGCCACCGCCACCGGCATCCCGGTCTTCAAGCTGACCGAGGAGGAGACCACCCGGCTGCTGCGGATGGAGGACGAGCTCCACAAGCGCGTCATCGGCCAGGAGGACGCCATCAAGGCGCTCTCGCAGTCGATCCGCCGCACCCGCGCCGGCCTGAAGGACCCGAAGCGTCCCGGCGGCTCGTTCATCTTCGCCGGCCCGTCCGGCGTCGGTAAGACCGAGCTGTCGAAGACCCTCGCGGAGTTCCTGTTCGGCGACGAGGACGCGCTGATCCAGCTCGACATGTCCGAGTTCATGGAGAAGCACACCGTCTCGCGGCTGTTCGGCTCCCCGCCCGGTTACGTCGGGTACGAGGAGGGCGGCCAGCTGACCGAGAAGGTGCGCCGCAAGCCGTTCTCGGTCGTGCTGTTCGACGAGATCGAGAAGGCCCACCAGGACATCTTCAACTCGCTGCTGCAGATCCTGGAGGACGGCCGGCTCACCGACGCGCAGGGCCGCGTCGTGGACTTCAAGAACACCGTCATCATCATGACGACGAACCTGGGGTCCAAGGACATCTCCAAGGGCGTCTCGATGGGCTTCGCCCAGCAGAACGACGAGCAGGGCTCCTACGACCGGATGAAGGCCAAGGTCTCGGAGGAGCTCAAGCAGCACTTCCGTCCCGAGTTCCTCAACCGCGTCGACGACACGGTGGTCTTCCACCAGCTCACCCCGAAGGAGATCATCCAGATCGTCGATCTGATGATCGCCCGCGTGGACGAGCGGCTGAAGGACCGCGACATGGGCATCGAGCTGCGGCAGGACGCCAAGGACCTGCTGGCGATCCGGGGCTACGACCCGGTGCTGGGCGCGCGGCCGCTGCGTCGCACGATCCAGCGGGAGATCGAGGACAACCTGTCCGAGAAGATCCTCTACAACGAGCTCAAGCCCGGCCAGATCGTGATCGTCGGGACCGAGAACTTCACACCCGGGGACGCGGACCGGCGCGACGCCGCCGACGTCCTGGACGCCAAGTTCACCTTCCGGGGTGTGCCGAAGCCGTCCGCCACGGTCCCCGACGCCCCGCCCATCGAGGGCGCGGTCAACTTCAACAAGGACTGATCACCTCAGCCCTCGGCAGGGCCCGCACCGACCCGTTCGGTGCGGGCCCTTCCGCATGCCCGGGCCCGCCTGTCCGGGGCCCGCATGCCCGGCGGCTGCGCGGGGATCATCCCGCCGTACGCGAACCCCCTACCGGCTGGGAGCAGATGTGACCCGTCCGCCGCGCATGGCCCTGTCCGCGCCCGTCCTGGACGCACCGGACCCGCAGGAGCTGGCCGCCTTCTACCGACGCCTCCTGGGCTGGACGGTGGTGCAGAACGCGCCCGGCTGGGTGAAACTGCGCCCGTCCGGCGGCGGGACGGGGCTCTCCTTCCAGGCGGAGCCGCTTCACGTCACGCCCACATGGCCCGCGGCGGAAGGCACGCAGCAGATCCAGGCCCATCTGGACATCGAGGTGGACGACCTGGACGCGGCGTCCCGGCACGCCGAGGACTGCGGCGCCGTCCTCGCCGCCTTCCAGCCGGCCGACGACGTGCGGGTGTTCCTCGACCCGGTCGGCCATCCGTTCTGCCTGTTCATCCGTGAGCCGGAGGCCCCGACCGAACTCTGAGCCGGGGGTTTTCCACAGAACGCCGTTCCACTTCCGGCTGCGGAGACGCCCCTCGACGATGAGAAGCATCGGCGAAAGGGGCGCACATGGGAATCGTCTTTCGGTGTGCCTGCGGCCTTCTCGCGGCGCTTCTCGGCGCCCGGGGATGTCGGAGGCGGCTTCTAGGATTCGAACATGCGATCGAATGGAGTGGGTTCGGCGGCGCAGTTCGGGCGGCCGCATGGCCGCTCGCTGGACGCGGCGTTCCAGCGCGACGCCCGCGCCCCGGCACCGCCGCGACTGCCGATCTTCAGGTCCCGGCTCCAGGGGGAGCTGCTCGCGCGGCTGCTGCTCGGGCCGCGGCGCGAGGCGTCGATGCTCGACCTCGCGGTGATGCTCCGCACCGACCTCGGCTCGGTGATGCGCGAGGTGGAGCGGCTGTCGCGGGCGGGCGTCCTCGTGCTGCGCCGCACGCTCGCCGGCCGCCTCGTCTCCCGCGACGAGGCGAGCCCGCTGTACGAGCCGCTCGCCCGCCTGGTCATGCTGACGTTCGGTCCGGCCGCCGTGGTCGCCGAGGAGTTCGGGCGGCTCCCGCTCGTCCGCGAGACGCACCTGTTCGGCCCCTGGGCCGCCCGCTACGCCGGTGTGCCGGGCGACCCGCCGTGCGATGTCGAGGTGCTGGTGATCGGCGAGATCGGCCGCGACGTCGCGTTCGACGCCGCCCAGGAGGCCGCCGCCCGGCTCGGCCTTCCCGTCCACCCAGTTGTCCGGACCCCCGCGGAGTGGGCGGACGACACCGACCCCTTCCTCCGCGAGATCCGCGCCGGCCACCTGTTCACCGCGACTGACCCGCGGCTCGGAAGGAGGCATCGCCGGCGCATGTCAGCCCAGGAGGCGGTCGGCGAGCAGCCAGGCGCCGATGCCGATCATCGCGGCGCCGGAGACGCGGCTGATCAGGCGGGCGGCCGGGGCACGGCCCTGCAGGGCGGTCCGCGCGACCGTGCCGAGGCAGAGGTAGAAGACCGCGCAGGTGGCCATGAACGTCAGGCCGAGGGCGCCGATCTGCCCGGCGATGGGCCAGGAGCCGCCGGGGTCGGTGAACTGGGGCAGCAGCGCCACGAAGATGAGCAGGCCCTTGGGGTTCAGGCCGCTGACGCCCATGCCGCGCAGGAAGGTGCGCCAGTCGGTGCCCTCCGGCTCGGGGCCCTGCGGGTCCGGTGCCGACGGGTGCGCGAACGTCGTCGCGCCGTGCCAAATCAGATAAAGCCCGCCTACCACGGAGAGGCCGGTGAGGAAGGCGTCCGACTCGGCGGCGAGCGCTCCGACCCCGGCCGCGACGATGGCGGTGACCACGGCGTATCCGGCGACCAGCCCGCCCACCGCCGGCAGCACGGAACGGCCGCGCAGACCGGCGCTGATCGTGAAGGCCCAGTCCGCTCCCGGCAGCAGGATCATCAGCAGCGCGACCGTCCAGAAGGTGAGCAGGGAGGCGGTGGCCATGGGCGAGATCCCCTCACGCGGCGGCATTAGGGGGACGATACGTCCGTCCAGCCCAAAGGTGCTTTCAAGTTCTCCTTCGTCAACCGCGATGCGTGGAAGAATCTTCTACATGGACGCGATCGACCGGCAGATCATTGCTGTGCTGCAGGAGGACGGCCGGATGACGGTCACCGATCTGGCGGCGCGGGTGGGGCTGAGCATCTCGCCATGCCATCGCCGGCTGCGGGAACTGGAGCGCAGCGGGACCATCCGCGGATACCGGGCCGTCGTGGACGCCGCCGCCCTGGGGCTGACGTTCCAGGCCCTGGTGTTCGTCACCATGCGGCAGGAGGACCGCGAGACGCTGCTGGGCTTCGAGGCGGCGGTCGAGCGGGTGCCGGAGGTGGTGCAGGCGCAGCGCCTGTTCGGCGACCCCGACTACCTGCTGCGCATCGTCACCGCCGACCTGACGGCCTACCAGGAACTGGAGGACGACGTGCTGTCGGCGCTACCCGGCGTCCAGCGCCTCAACTCCACGCTCGTGATGAAGCACATCGTCAACGACCGCCCCCTCCCCACCTGAACCCGACGAAGGCACGCGGCGCCGAGGCAGGCGACCTGGAAGCCGAGCACGCACATCCATTCGGCTACGCCGCCCGGCAGCGGCGCGCCGTGCGGTGGACGGCGGCGAAGTCGGCGCGCTGGAGGCTGGGGACGCGCCTCTGGTCGGCTGTGTCGCCTGGCAGTGGCGCGCGTTGGCCGTGGGGCGGTCGGTGGCGAGGTCGGTGGGTGGGGCCGGGAGGTGCGTCGGTCGGCTGGCTGCGTTGACCGGCAGCGGTGCGCCGTTGGCGTGGCGTGGTCGGTCGGCGAGACCGGGAGATGTGTAGAAAGGTCGGCGCGCTGGAGGCTGGGGCCGCGTGTCCGGTCGGCTGTGTCGGTCGGCGGTGGCGCGTCGTTGGCCGTGGGGTGGTCGGTTGGCTGTGGGGTGGTCGGTTGGCTGTGGGGGGTGGGCGCGGGGTTGGTGGGTGGGGCCGGGAGGTGCGTCGGTCGGCTGGGGTGGTGGGGGTTGGGGGCGGGGCATGGGCGGGGTGGTCGGCGTGTGGGGTGAGGAGGTGTGGTTGATCGCCTTGTTACGGGGTGGGGGCGAGCCAGGTGTCGATCTCTTGGTTGAGGCGGGCCTTGGTGGTGGTCGTCGCGAACGAGGCGTCGACGCCGGCGCGGGCTAGGGCGGCCAGGGTGGGGTCGTCGTAGCCGAAGGTGTCGCGGACGCGGGCGTACTCGGCGGCGAGCGGTGTGCCGATCAGGGCGGGGATGTCGGTGTTGATCGTGACGATCAGGCCCGCGTCGCGGAGCCGCGGAAGGGGGTGATCGGCCAGGGACGGCGCGAAGCCCAGCGCGACATTGGACGACGGGCAGACCTCCAGTGGGATCTTCCGTTCGCGGACCTCGGCGACCAGGTCGGGGTCGTCCAGGACGCGGATGCCGTGGCCGAGGCGCTCGGTGCGGCCGGGCCCGAGCGCCTGCCGGATGCTCGCCGGGCCCTCGCCCTCGCCGGCGTGGTGGACGACGCGGAGCCCGGCGTCGCGGGCCGCCGCGAAGACCTCGGTGAACGGGTCGCCCGGGTAGGACTCGTCCCCGGCGAGGCCCATGGCGACGACGCCGTCGTGGCGGCGGGCGAGGTCCAGCGTGCGCCAGGCCCGGTCGACGGAGCGGCGGCGGGAGTGGTCAAGGAGCAGGCCGACCTCAATGCCGAACGCCTCGCCTCCCGCGGCCAGGCCCTCGCGGACGGCCGTCAGCGGCATGTCGAGGTCGCCGAGCCGTTCGCCGTGGCCGGCGGCGGTGAACGAGACCTCGGCGTAGCGGGTGCCCTGCGCCGCCTCGTCCTCGCAGAACTCGTAGGCGATCCGCCGGAAGTCACGGGGCCGCCGCAGGCACGTGCGCACGAGGTCGTTCTGGGCGAAGAAGGCGGCGAACCCGCCGAACGTGCCGCCGTCCTCGGGGACCGGTACACCGTTGGCCGTTCCGATCTCCCGCAGCGTACCCCACCGCACGGTGCTCTCCAGATGAACGTGCAAGTGGGCCTTGGGCAGGGTCAGCAGATCACGCACGACCGCACGTTACGGCCCGGCGCCCGTCTCCGACCAACCAATATTCACGTCGATCCCACCCGCCCGACGACGCGAGCCCCTAACGGCGGACCAGGGCCTTGACGTCCATGTCGATGGGGAAGGGCGCGTTCACCTTCAGACGGTCACGGTAGATCCCGGTCGCCACGTAGACGCCCGTCGCCTTGTCGAGTTCGAGAACGTGGATCACCGGCTGTAGGTTCTCGTTCTCGATCAACCAGTAATGCTGGAGTCCGGCCCTGGCGTACTTGATGCGCTTGGTGTCGCGGTCGCGCTCCTCCGATTCCGGCGAAACGATCTCAACGACCAGCACGACCTCCTCGGGGAGGTAGTACGTCCGCAGCAGGTCCGGGGGCTCATGCTGCGGACGGGTCACGAGCACGTCGGGCTCGGGGCGCTGGCGGCGACCGAGCTTGACGGTCATGTCCGTGTGCACGTCGGCGTGCTGTGGGGCCTGATCCTCCAGAGCGTTCGCGAGTCGCCGCATCACTCGGTCGTGAAAGGCCGATCGCGGCGGCATCATGATGAGCGCTCCGTCGATCATTTCGAAACGGGGGCCGTCAGAAGGAAGCGAGTCGAGATATTCGGCGGTCCAGCCTTCCGGCGGGGGACGGAGCCAATCGGGGACCGATTCGCCGGTCACGGCAACCTCCTACGTCGTCACCCCCAAGCTTGTGTTGGCACAGAAGCTCAGGTGGGGAGGGTGTAGCGGCCGTCTTCCAGGGGGTCTACCAGGCCGTCGGCTATGAGGGCGTCCAGGGCGCGTTCGCGTTGGAGGAGGTCGGACCAGACGACGTCGAGGGCGGGTTTCTCGACGGGGCCGGAGGCGTCGCGGAGGACGGCGAGGAGGCGGCCGCGGCACTGGCGGTCGGTGCCCGCGTAGGTCTGGCCCTTGCGGGGCGGGCCGTCGTAGGCGGGACGGCCGTTCAGGTGCCAGGTGCACTGGGACAGGACGGGGCAGTCGACGCAGCGGGGCGTGCGGGCCGTGCAGACCAGGGCGCCGAGTTCCATGACGGCGACGGCCCAGCGGGCGGCGGTCGGCGGGTCGGAGGGCAGCAGGCCCTCGGCGAGCGTCACCTCGGCCCTGGTCTGGGCCTTCGGCGGGTACTCCACGCCGGACACGAGGCGCGACAGGACGCGGCGGACGTTGGTGTCGAGGACGGCGTGGCGCTGCCGGAAGGCGAAGCTGGCGACGGCGGCGGCGGTGTAGGCGCCGATACCGGGCAGTGCGAGAAGGTCCGCGTGGGACGAGGGGACCTCGCCGCCGTGCCGGTCGGTGATCGCGCGGGCGCTCTCGTGCAGCCGCAGCGCGCGGCGCGGATAGCCGAGCCGGCCCCAGGCGCGGACGGCCTCACCGGACGGTTCGGCGGCGAGGGCGGCGGGCGTGGGCCAGCGGTCCATCCAGGCCTGCCAGACCGGCAGGACGCGGACGACGGGGGTCTGCTGCAGCATGATCTCGCTGACGAGGACGCCCCAGGGGGTGGCGTCGGGGGCGCGCCAGGGAAGGTCCCGGGCGTTTGCCTCGTACCAGTCGAGGATCGGGTCGGTATAGGTGGAGTTCATGGCGGATCGCCATTGTGGCACGCGGCGGGCGCGGCGGTCAGACGTAGCGTTCGAGGATCGACGACTCGGCGAGCCGGGACAGCCCCTCGCGGACGCTGCGGGCCCGCGACTCGCCGACGCCGCCGACGGCCTGGAGGTCGTCGATGCTGGCGGCGAGGAGCTTCTGCAGCCCGCCGAAGTGCTCGACGAGCCGTTCGACGACCATGCTGGGCAGCCGCGGCACCTTCGCGAGCAGCCGGAACCCCTTCGGGCTGACCGGGAGGTCGAGGGCGTCGGGCCCGGCGAACCCCATCACCTCGGCGACCGTGGACAGGTCGAGCAGCTCGTTGGCCGACAGGGTGTCCAGCGCGGACAGGATCGCGGTGACGCCGCGGGCGCGGGTGTGGTCGGACGGGTAGTCGCGGACGATCAGCTCCCGGTCGACGTCGACGCCGGAGACCAGCTCGTCCAGCTGCAGGGAGAGCAGCCGGCCGTCGGTGCCGAGCTCGACGACGTAGCCCTCGATCTCGTCGGCGATGCGGCGCACCATTTCCAGCCGCTGCACGACGGCGCTGACGTCCCGGACGGTGACAAGGTCCTCGATCTCCAGCGCGGACAGCGTGCCGGACACCTCGTCCAGCCGCAGCTTGTAGCGCTCGAGGGTGGCGAGGGCCTGGTTGGCCTTGGACAGGATCGCCGCCGAGTCCTCCAGGACGTAGCGGATGCCGTCGAGGTAGAGCGCGATGATCCGCATCGACTGGCTCACCGAGATGACCGGGTGGGGCGTCTGGCGGGCGACGCGCTCGGCGGTGCGGTGCCGGGTGCCCGACTCCTCGGTGGGGATGGTGGAGTCCGGCACGAGGTGGACGGCGGCCCGCACGATGTGGGAGTGGTCGTTGTCCAGCACGATCGCGCCGTCCATCTTGGCCAGCTCGCGCAGCCGCGTGGCGGAGAACTCGACGTCGAGTTCGAAGCCGCCCGAGCACAGGTCCTCGACGGCCTGGTCGTAGCCGAGCACGATCAGCCCGCCGGTGTGCCCCCGCAGGATGCGCTCCAGGCCGTCGCGTATCTGCGTGCCGGGGGCCACCGCGGCGAGCGTGGCGCGGCGTCGTTCGTCATGAGCCTTGTCGTGTTCTGGCACCTGGCCCCCGGAGGTCGCTGGACGGCGTCAGTTTACCGAGGAGGGCGGCGGCCCGGTTCCTCCCCTGGTCGCAAACGCCTGACGCGTGCCGTAATACTCTGGCGTTACCCGCGTCAGGGCGCGGTAAAGGCGACCTGGAGTGCCTGTTGCAGGCTGTCGACCTCCATCACCTTCATGCCCTCGTAGCTGCTGAGCTGCGGGTCGGCGCGCTTGAGCGGCGATCCGTCGGCGAGTTCGAGGGAGCCGCGCGGGACGACGGCGTGCTTGAAGCCGAGCCGCGCCGCCTCGGCGAGCCGCCGCTGCACGCCCGGGACGACGCGGACCTCCCCGGCCAGGCCGACCTCGCCGAGCGCGATGAGGCTGCTGGACAGCGCCTGTTCGACGGTGGACCCGGCGACGGCGAGGCCGAGCGCGAGGTCGACGGAGGTCTCGGCGAGCCGGACGCCGCCGACGGTGGAGACGTACACGTCCTGCTCGTGCATGGAGATCTTGCAGCGCTGCGCGAGCACGGCCAGCACCATCGCGACGCGGGAGGTGTCGAGGCCGGACGTGGCGCGCCGCGGCGCGGGCAGGTGGGACTTGGCGACCAGGGCCTGCACCTCGGCGACGAGCGGCCGGCGACCCTCCAGCGTGACGGTGACGCAGGTGCCGGGCACGGGCTCGTCGCGGCGGGTGAGGAACAGCCCGCTCGGGTCGGGCAGCCCGACGATCCCGACCTCCGACAGGTCGAAGCAGCCGAGCTCGTCGGTCGGGCCGTAGCGGTTCTTCACGGCGCGGATCATCCGGAGCCGGGAGTGCCGGTCGCCCTCGAAGTACAGGACGACGTCGACGAGGTGCTCCAGCAGCCGCGGCCCTGCGATCGCGCCCTCCTTGGTGACGTGGCCGACCAGCACGACGGTGATGCCGCGCTCCTTGGCGATCCGGATCAGGTTCGCGGCGACCTCGCGGATCTGGGTGACGCCGCCGGGCGCGCCGTCGACCTCGGACGTCCCGATGGTCTGGATGGAGTCGACGACCAGGAGGGTCGGTTCGACGGTGTCGACGTGCCCGAGGACGGCGGACAGCTCCGTCTCGGCGGCCAGGTACAGGTCGTCGGTGATGGCGCCGACGCGGTCGGCGCGCAGCCGGACCTGCTCCGCCGACTCCTCCCCGGTGATGTAGAGGACGCGCTTGGCGGTGGCGGGCGCCTGCCGCGGGATGTCCGTCTTCGGTGGCGTGGACGCCAGCGCCGCGACCTCCAGCAGCAGCGTCGACTTGCCGATGCCGGGCTCGCCCGCCAGCAGCAGCACGGCCCCGGGCACGATGCCGCCGCCGAGGACGCGGTCCAGCTCGTCCAGCCCGGTGGGCCTGGTCTGGGCGTTCTGGACGTCGACCTGCCCGATCGGCTTGGCCGGCGTGCTGACGGGCCCGGCGGTCACGACCCGCGCGGGGGTGGCCGAGGTCGCCTCGGTGACCGTGCCCCACGTCTGGCACTCGCCGCAGCGCCCCACCCACTTCGAGGTCTGCCAGCCGCATTCGGAGCAGCGGTAGGCAGCCTTCGCCGTCTTCGCCTTCGCCATGAGGCGAAACTCTAGGGCCCGCCACCGACACTCCACGGCCAGAGCCCCGGCCCCGGCAGGTTGAAGCCCGGCCCCGGCAGCTTGAAGCCCAGCCACCTCACGGGCAGGCACGTGGAGCGAGCGCCAGCGAGCGGAGCGGGCGTGCCCGCCGGTCGGCAGGCTGTTTCACGCGGAGCGCCAGCGGAGCGGGAAACGGTCTGCCGACCGTGACGGGGGTTCCAGGGGGTCGCCCCCCTGGGCTAATACTGCTTGCGGGCGCGTTCGATGAGGTCGCCGAGGTGGTCGGAGACGATGCTGGGACGTTCGAGCATGGCCATGTGGCCGGCGGTGGGGACGACCTCCAGCCGGGCGGACGGAATGCAGCCGGCGATCTTCAGGCTGTGCTCGACCGGGGTGAGCATGTCGTTCTCCGCGCCGATGACCAGGGTGTCGGCAGCGCCGAGGGACGCGCAGTCGCTGATCAGCTCGGTGGTGACCATCGAGTGGAAGAAGTCGATGAGCGCGTCCATCCGGGTCTCGGTCATCATCTGCTCGGCGAACGCGACGGCGGCGGGGCTGGCGTCGGGGCCGTAGGCGATCAGGTCGAGGATCAGCGTGGAGCCGTCCCGGCCGAGGTGGCGGACCTTCTCGATGCCGGCGGAGCCGGCGCCGAGGGCGCGCAGCGCGCGGGGCAGGACGCGCTGGGTGGCGCGGGCGAGCAGCGCGGGCATCCCGAGGGTGACCTCGCCGAGGCCGCCGGACGAGGTGCACAGCAGCCCGGTCGCGGCGATCTTGTTGCCGACCAGGCCGGCGTTGGCGTCGGCGTAGCGCATCGTGGTCATGCCGCCCATCGAGTGGCCGACCAGGACGACGGGGGTGCCGGCGGGGACGGTGGCCTCGATGACGGCGCCGAGGTCGCTCGCGAGGCGGTCGAGGCTGTAGCCGTCGCGGTCGCCGCCGTCGGAGCGGCCGTGGCCGCGCTGGTCCCAGAAGACGAGCCGGCCGAGGCCGCGCAGCGCCTTGCGCTGGAAGTGCCAGGAGTCCTGGGTGAGGGTCCAGCCGTGCGAGAACACGACGGCGAGGTCGGTGCGGTCCTCGCCGTCGATCTCGGCGTACAGCCGGGTGCCGTCGTCGGCGCGGACGGGCACGGGGCGGCCGCGCAGCGAGCCGAACGGCTCGCCCGCGTAGGGGTCGGGCCGCAGCTGGAGCCGGCGCAGGGCGCGGCGCTGCAGGGCCATCCCCGCGCCGGCGCCGGCTCCGGCGAGCGCGGCGGCGGCGATGACGCCGCCCAGCGCCTTCGCCCGGTGGGCCTGGGGGGTCGTCCCCCCAGGGGCGGCACTGCTCGTCCTGGCGGCACGGCCCATGGCCGGTTCCTCCGTTCCTTCGGGCGGACGCCGGCCGGGGGTCGGGGGCGGCGCCGCGGGCGCCTGCGGCGCCGGTGGTGGTCCGGCGCCAATTGTTGTACGCGGGGTCCAAGAGTGGCCACAGCGGGACGGCGACTGTGACGGACTCGTCAGTAACCTCAGACGCAACGCCACCACAGATTGACCGCGTAGTCCACTTCGAGACCGGGGTGCTCGCGCAGGAACTCCGCCGCGAGCCCGGCGGGGAACTCGATCCGCAGCACCGCCGCGAGGTCGTTCCGGCTCCCGAAAGACCACTTGATCATCAGCGGCTCGCGGGTGAAGCCGCGCCGCGTCCAGAACCGCTCGACCGCCTCCGGGTCGTAGGACGGCAGCCCGCGCCGGAACCAGCGGCCGAACGTGGAGCGCGTCGCGTCGTTGTCGATGATGAAGACCGCGCCGCCGCGCCGGACGACCCGGTCCAGCTCCGCGAGCCCCGGCTCGCAGCCCGGCCCGAAGAAGTACGCCCACCGCACGTGCACGACGTCCACCGACGCGTCCGGCAGCGGCAGCACCTGCGCCGCGCCGACACGGACGGTCACGTTGGGCAGATCGCGGACGCGGCGCGCCGCGGTCCCGGCGAGGCCCGCGTGCGGCTCGACCCCGATCACCCGGCCGGCCTCCGCGGCGAAACGCGGCAGGTGGTAGCCGGTGCCGCAGCCGAGGTCCAGGACGGTCGCGCCGGCCCACGGGCGGATCGCGCGCATCGCCGCGTCCAGCACGCCGTCCGGGTCCACCGCGCGGTTCTCCAGCTCGTAGACCTGCGGGGAGTTCCAGATGTTCGGGCTCGGCACGGCGCCCGGCGCGATCTCGGCCACGGGGACAGAGCGTAGCCGCGCCCGCGCCGGGGCCCGCGCGGCGCCCGCGGCACGGGCGCGCAAAGCAGCGCGGATCACTCGGGGCGAGGGTTTCATCACCGGCGCGGGCGCATAGGCTTTCCTTTACGAACACTGCTCTCATGGACCCAGCCGAGCGATCATTCCTGGCGAGGAAGCCTTGACCCCGCAGCACAACGGCTCCTACTCACCGGCCCTGCGCGTGCCGGACGCACCGATCACGCTGTCCACCGCGTCGGTCTATCCGGAGAAGGTGCCGAGCGCCTTCGAGATCGCCGCGCTGCTGGGCTACGACGGCATCGAGGTCATGGTGTCCACCGACGCCTCCTCGCAGGACCTGAACGTGCTGCGCCGGCTGTCGGACTACCACCAGGTCCCGATCAAGTCGATCCACGCGCCCTGCCTGCTGCTCACCCAGCGGGTCTGGGGGCGCGAGCCGTGGGGCAAGCTCGTCCGCTCCAAGGAGGTCGCCGAGGAGCTCGGCGCCGACGTCGTGGTCGTCCACCCGCCGTTCCGGTGGCAGCGCGACTACGCCAAGGAGTTCGTCGAGGGCCTGGCCCGCATGCAGGACGAGACCGACGTGCTGTTCGCGGTCGAGAACATGTTCCCGCTCAAGGCGCGCGGGGCCGAGGCGGGCATGTACCTGCCCGACTGGAACCCCGTCGACCAGGACTACCCGCACGTGACGCTGGACCTGTCGCACACCGCCGTCTCGGGCTCGGACGCTCTCGGCATGGCCGCGAGCCTGGGCGACCGGCTCCGCCACATCCACCTCGCCGACGGCGTCGGCATCACCAACAAGGACGAGCACCTCGTCCCCGGCCGGGGCGGCCAGCCGTGCGGGCCGATGCTGGAGACGCTCGCCGAGTCCGGGTTCCGCGGGCACGTCGTCCTGGAGGTCAACACGCGCCGCGCGTCCAGCCGCGCCGAGCGCATGGAGGACCTGGCCGAGGCGCTGGCGTTCGCCCGGCTGCACCTGGCCGCCGCCGACCACACCTGGCAGGTCACCTCGGGCGGGGAGGTCACCCGCCGGGGAGTCCGGTGACGGACGGGACGCGTTCCGGCCGGACCACGTCCGCGCGGGGGCGCCGCCCCGGGCCGACCGAGACGCGGGAGGCGATCCTCGCCGCGGCCCGCGAGATGTTCGCCGACAAGGGCTACGACGGGACGTCGCTGCGCGCGATCGCCCGCGCCGCGGGTGTCGACCCGGCCCTGGTGCACCACTTCTTCGGGACGAAGGAGGGCGTGTTCGTCGAGGCCATGCGCTTCCCGGTGGACCCGTCGGTGCTGCTGCCGCAGCTGCTGGCGCTGCCCCGCGAAAGGCTCGGCGAGACGATCGTCCGGACGTTCCTGCGGATCTGGGGTGACGCCGACCGCCGCGCGCCGCTCCTGGCGATGCTGCGCTCGGCGATGACCAACGAGCGGGCGGCGGCGATGATGCGCGAGTTCGTGTCGTCCGCGCTGCTCGGACGGGCCGGAGCGGCCACCGGCGTGCCGCACCTGAACATCCAGGCGGCCGTCGGGCAGATGATCGGCGTGATGATCCTGCGGTACGTGCTGCGGGTCGAGCCGATGGCGTCCGCGAGCGAGGACGAGCTGGTCGAGCTGGTCGCCCCGACGCTCCAGCGCTACCTGGGCTGAGCCCTCTCCAACCCCGTGCGCCGGCACCCCTTGACCCGGCTCTCGCACGGACTTAAATTCACCACATGATGAGTTCCAGTCCCGCCGTCAGCGTGCGGGATCTGCGGGTGGTGCGCGGCGGCCGCGAGGTCCTGCACGGGCTGAGCTTCGACGTCCCGCGCGGCTGCGTCCTCGGGCTGCTCGGGCCGAGCGGCTGCGGCAAGACCACCGTGATGCGGGCGCTCGTCGGCGTCCAGATCGTGCGCGGCGGCCGGGTCACCGTCCTCGGCCAGGACGCCGGGTCGGCCGGGCTGCGCGACCGCGTCGGCTACGCGACGCAGACCCCGGCCGTGTACGGGGACCTGACCGTCGCCGAGAACCTGCGCTACTTCGCGTCCGTCCTGCGCGCGCCGCGCGGCGACGTGGACCGCGTCATCGAGGAGGTCGGCCTGGCCGGCGCCCGCGACCAGCCGGTGGCGACGCTGTCCGGCGGGCAGCACAGCCGCGCCAACCTCGCCGTCGCCCTGCTCGGCTCGCCCGAGCTGCTCGTCCTGGACGAGCCGACCGTCGGCCTCGACCCCGTGCTGCGCCAGGAGCTGTGGACGCTGTTCCGGACGCTCGCCGGCCGGGGCGTCACGCTGGTCGTGTCCAGCCACGTCATGGACGAGGCGGGCCGCACCGACCGGCTGCTGCTGATGCGCGAGGGCGCGATCCTCGCCGACGGCGCCCCGGATGCGCTGCGCGAGCGCACCGGCGCCGCCGACCTCGAGGGGGCGTTCCTGCACCTGATCAACGAGACGGCCGGGAGCCCCGCATGAACCCCGCGATCACCCTCGCCACCACGCGGCGCATCCTCGCCCAGCTCCGGCACGACCGCCGCACCGTCGCGCTGCTGGTCGCCGTGCCGAGCCTGCTGATGGTCCTGCTGCGGTACGTGTTCCAGGCCCCGCAGACGTTCGACCGGCTCGGCCCGATGCTGCTCGGCCTGTTCCCGTTCATCGTCATGTTCGTGGTGACCAGCGTCGCCACGCTGCGCGAGCGCACCGGCGGCACCCTCGAGCGGCTGATGAGCATGCCGCTCGGCCGGCTCGACCTGCTGCTCGGCTACGCGCTGGCGTTCGGCCTGGCCGCGCTGGTGCAGGTCGGCGTCGTCCTGCTGATCTCGCTGACCTGGCTCGGCCTGGACCTGACCGGCTCGCTCGGCTCCCTGGTGCTCGTCGCGGTCCTGGACGCGCTGCTCGGCATGGCGCTCGGCCTGTTCGCCAGCGCGTTCGCCCGGACCGAGTTCCAGGCCGTCCAGTTCATGCCCGCGCTCGTCCTGCCGCAGGCGCTGCTGTGCGGGCTGATCGTCCCGCGCGACCAGATGGCGGGCTGGCTGGAGGCGGTCTCCCGGGTGCTGCCGCTGACCTACGCGGTGCAGGGCATGCAGGAGATCAGCGAGCATCCCGGCTTCACCGGCACCCTCGCGACCGACGTCGCCGTCATCGCCGCCTTCACCCTGGTGGCCCTCCTGCTCGGTGCCGCCACCCTGCGGAGACGAACGGCATAGGCGGAAGGTTCACCCGGAGGCCGGGACAGGACTCGACCGGGCGGACGGGCGGAACGCGCCTTAACCGCACTGATCGGGCTGGTAGCTTCTGCGCCATGACCCCCCGAGACCTCCCCGGCCCCTCGGCGCCGCAGCGGCCCGACGGGGCGCCGCAGCCGCACGCGGGACGCCACGCGTCCGGCGCCCCCGAAGCCCCGGGCATGCCGGCGGGCCCGGGCATGCCGCCCGGCCCCCGCGCGACCGGCGGACCCGGTGGACCCGCCATGCCGGGAGGACCGGGCGGACCGGAGGGCCCCGGGAACGGCGGACCCGGCGGAACGGGCGGGACCGGCGACGAAGGCTTCGAGAGCGCGGCGTTCTGGGGCGAGGGCGGCGGCGACGGTGAGGGCGGCGAGCGCAGGCGCAAGAAGCGCTGGCCCCGCGTGCTGATCGCGATCGGCGTGTTCTTCGTGCTGGTCGTGGCGGGGATCGGCGGGCTGATCTGGCAGCGCCAGGCGTCCTACAACGGCAACATCCACCGGATCCAGGGCGTCATGCCGGACGGCGGCAAGCGGCCCGGCCCGAACGTCGCCGGCACCGAGAACTGGCTGCTGGTCGGCTCGGACTCGCGCGCCGACGTCGGCACCACCGGGGACGGCAGCGGCAACCTCTGGAAGCCGGGCCAGCAGCGCACCGACACGATCATGCTGCTGCACCTGCCGGCGGACCGGAAGAAGGCCTACATCATCTCGATCCCGCGGGACTCCTACGTCGACATCCCCGGGTACGGCAAGCAGAAGGTCAACGCGGCGTTCTCGTTCGGCGGGCCGAAGCTGCTGATCGAGACGCTGGAGCAGCTCACCGGGGTGCGGATCGACCACTACGGCGCGATCGACTTCGAGGGGTTCAAGTCGATGACGGACGCGCTCGGCGGCGTCACCGTCACCATCAAGCAGAGCGTGTACGACCCGGCCCGCAAGAAGCAGTGGGCCGCCGGCCGGCAGAAGCTGAACGGCGAGGAGGCGCTGCTGTTCGTCCGGCAGCGCTACAACCTGCCGAACGGCGACTTCGACCGGATCAAGCGGCAGCAGGCGTTCCTCGGCGCGCTCGCCAAGCAGGCCGCGGACGGCGGCACGCTCAGCAACCCGCTGAAGCTCGACCGGTTCCTGTCGGCGTTCACCAAGTCGATCAGCGTCGACTCGAGCGAGTCGGCGGGCGACTTGCGCTCGCTGGCGCTGAGCCTGCGGCACCTGCGCGTCGGGGACGTGACGTTCCTGACGGCGCCCTACAAGGGGACCGGGATGCGCAACAAGCAGAGCGTGGTCTTCCTGGACCCGGCCAAGGCGAAGGCGCTGTTCAACGCGGTGAAGACGGCGGGGATGCCCGAGTACGTGCAGAAGTACGGCGGCGGGCACGGCGTCGGCACGGTGTCGTGACCCGGGTGCCGTGATCCGGTGCCGTGACCTGGTCGTCGTGAAAGGGGCGTCGTGATCGGCGCGCCGGTCCGGGCATACCCTGGAAACCAGGGGCGGCGGCTGTGAAGGAGCGGGCCGTCCCGCCGGACAAGGGGTTGCCACCAGTGCTTCGTCAGGCGTTGCTGTTCGCGTCGCGCAGTCACGGCGCACGCCGGATCATGGAGACCGCGCCGTTCACCGGCGACGTCGTCCGGCGCTTCGTCGCCGGGGAGACGATCGAGGACGCGGCGCGCGTCACCGGGGACCTGACCGCCGAGGGCCTGCTCGTCACGCTGGACGTCCTCGGCGAGGGCACCGAGGACGGCGGCCGGGCCGGCGCGAACGCCGACCACTATGTGGGGCTGCTCGAACGGCTCGGGACGGCCGGCCTCGGCGCGCGCGCCGAGGTGTCGGTGAAGCCGTCGGCGATCGGCCTGACCATCAGCGAGGACCTCGCCCTGGAGAACGCGCGCCGCATCTGCGGGGCGGCCCGTTCGGCCAGTACGACCGTCACGCTCGACATGGAGGAGCACACCGCGGTCGACGCGACGCTACGGATCCTCCACGAACTGCGCCGCGACTACCCGGACGTGGGGGCGGTCATCCAGGCGTACCTGCGGCGCGCGGAGGAGCACTGCGCCGAGCTGGCGTACGAGGGGTCCCGCGTACGGCTGTGCAAGGGCGCCTATGCCGCGCCCGAGGCGGTGGCCTTCTCCGACAAGGAAGAGATCGACAAGTCGTACGTGCGCTGTATGAAGGTCCTGATGGCGGGCAAGGGCTACCCGATGCTCGCCACCCACGACCCGCGCCTCATCGACATCGGCGGTGCGCTGGCGGTGCTGAACGAGCGCGACGCCGACACGTTCGAGTACCAGATGCTCTACGGCATCCGTGCGCAGGAACAGCGCCGCCTGGCCGGGAAGGGCGCGCAGGTCCGCGTGTACGTCGCCTACGGCCGGGAGTGGTACGAGTACTTCATGCGGCGGCTCGCCGAGAGGCCGGCGAACCTCAAGCTGTTCGCCCGTTCCCTCGTCGGGAAGGCGTGAACCGGCCCCGATAGGGTGGTGCGGTCACTGGATCCCCACGTCAAGGTATGCCGATGATCGCGATTCTGGGTGCCGGGAAGATGGGCGAGGCGCTGCTGTCCGGAGTGCTCCGGGCCGGCCGCCCCCCGTCCGAGCTGGTGGCGACCGCGCGCCGCGAGGAGCGCGCGGCGCTGCTGCGCGAGCGCTACGGCATCGAGACGGTGTCCAACGCCGACGCCGCCGCCAAGGCCGGCACCCTGATCCTCGCGGTGAAGCCGCAGGACATGGGCGCGCTGCTGGACGAGGTCCGCCCGCACGTCGGCGGCGACCGGCTGGTCATCTCGATGGCGGCCGGCATCCCGACCGCGTTCATCGAGGAGCGGCTCCCCGCCGGCGTCCCGGTCGTCCGGGTCATGTCGAACACGCCCGTCCACGTGGACGAGGCGATGAGCGTGATCTCGGCGGGGTCGCACGCGGGCGAGGAGCACCTGAGGCTCGCCGAGGAGCTGCTGTCGCCGGTCGGGAAGGTGCTGCGCATCCCCGAGTCGCTGCAGGACGGCGCCACGGCGCTGTCGGGCAGCGGGCCCGCGTACTTCTACTACCTGGTCGAGGCGATGGTGGACGCCGGGATCCTGCTCGGCATGCCGCGCGCCGCCGCGCTGGAGATGGTGATCCAGTCCGCGGTCGGCGCCGCGGTGATGCTGCGGGACTCCGGGGAGCACCCGGTGCTGCTGCGCGAGGCCGTCACGTCGCCGGGCGGGACGACGATCTCCGCGATCCGCGAGCTGGAGCGGCACGGCGTCCGGGCGGCCGTCCTGGAGGCGATCGAGGCGGCCCGCAACCGGGGCCGCGAACTCGCCGGCGGCTGACCCGCCGCCCTCCCCGGGCAGAAAAGTTCAATTCCGAATGATCCGGTTGATCCGGACAGGGGTGCGGGGACGTGTTAGGGAGTATGGGACTCATACTCCGACTGCTGGTCGCCGCGGGACTCGCCGCGGACGCCGTCGTGCACTGGAGGTTCGCCCCGCAGATGGCGTTCGTGGAAGGCGGCTCCATCCACGGCGACCTGCTCTTCCGCATCCAGGCCGGGGTCGCCGCCGTGGTGGCGGTGATCGTCCTCACCTACGCGGCCCGCTGGTCGTACGCGCTGGCGTTCCTGGTGGCCGGGAGCGCGGTCGGCGCGCTGCTGCTCTACTACTACGTCGACGTGGGCGCCCTCGGTCCGCTGCCGAACATGCACGAGCCCGTCTGGTACACCGAGAAGACGGTGAGCCTCGTCGGCGAGGGCGTGGCGGCGGTGGCGGCGGCGATCGGCTTCCTCACCGTCCGGCGCGGGCCCCGCGGCGAGGCGGCCCACGAGCGCGAGCACGCCCACCTGTTCTGACCGGCGGCCCGGCCGCCGGTGGAGCGGACGCTGCCGCACCGGGCCCTGATCAGGCTGCGCGTGCCCCGCTTCATGGCCGACCACGCGGCGGCGCTGCTGGCTGCCCACCTGCGCCGGCGCCCCAAGCGCGGCGACCGCTGACCTACGCCGCGACCTCCGGCTCCTCGGACGTCCGGGCCGCCGGCACGGTGACGGACTGGACGGTGACGGACCGGACGAAGCGCGCGGCGTCCCGCATGGCCGCGCGGGCCTCCGGGAGCACCCGGTTCAGCATCTGGAAGACGTGCATCTGGCCCTTCCAGACCTGGAGCTCGCAGTCGGCGCCCGCGGCGGTCAGCGCGTCCGCGAGGGCCTCGGCCTCGGGACGCAGCACCTCGTCGCCGCCGACCTGGATCAGCACCGGCGGTGTATCGGTCCAAGCGCAGGTGAGCAGGGCCAGCCGCGGGTCGTCGAATCCGGCCGGCCCCACTACGAGGCGGGCGACCCGCCGCGCCGCGTAGGCGCTGATGTACGGGTCGCGTGCGCGGCGCTGCGCACGGGTGGAGAGTTCGCAGGTCAGATCGACCCAGGGGGAGAACAGGACGATCCCGGCCGGGGACGGCAGCCCGGTCCGGCAGATCTCGCCCGCCAGCGTCGCGGCCAGGTGCCCGCCCGCCGAGTCGCCCGCCACGACGATGCCGGACGCGGGGACGCCCCGGTCGAGCAGCCAGCGGTAGGCGGCGACGGCGTCCTCCAGCGGGGCGGGGAACGGGTGCTCGGGCGCGAGCCGGTAGCGGGGGACGAGCACCGGCAGCCCGGTGTCGAGGGCCAGCCGGGACGTGATGGGGCGGTGCGTGCGCGGCGAGCAGACGACGTAGCCGCCGCCGTGCAGGTACAGGATCGCGCCGGGAGCGGAGGCGCCGGCGGGAGCGGAGGCGCCGGCGGGCGCGTCGCCGGTGCCGCGGGGGACGACCCACTCGCCCTTCACCGGGTGGCCGCCGCCGCTCTCGATCCGCGGATCGTGCAGCGGGACGACACGGACCCGCGAGCCGGTGCGCATCAGCAGCGACGCGGCGTCCACGGCGGAGCGGGCGGTGCGGATGCTCCCGGCATGGCCGGGCACGCGGTGCATGAAGGGGTGGACGCCCAGGCGGAGCGCGCCGGAGATCGCGCGGCTGCGGACGCTCTGGTCCATCGGCACCTCACTCGCTGTTTCCGTTGTGTTATGTAGATGCCCATTTATGTCGTGTAATCAACATCACCGATTGGTTGCGACGTATGCCGCGTGCGGCGGGGTCTGTGATCCTGGCCACCGGCCCGTCGCGATACCGTGAGGTCATGAGCGTCGCGCCGCCGTCCCAGCCGCCCTCCTCCGGCGGCTGCGGGCTGGAGGTCTTCTGGGACGACCGGCTCGTCTCCTACGACTTCGGGCCCGGTCACCCCATGAACCCGGTCCGCGTCGAGCTGACGATGGCGCTGGCACGCGACCTCGGCGTGCTCGACCGCGCCGGTGTGCGGGTGTCGCGGTTCGAGCCGGCCGGCGACAAGCTCCTCCGGCTCGTCCACGAGGAGGCCTACATCGCGGCCGTGAAGCACGCCGGCGCGACCGGTCTGCCCGAGCCCCGGTACGGCCTCGGCACCGACGACAACCCGGTCTTCCTCGGCATGCACGAGGCGTCCGCGCTGGTCGCCGGCGCCTCGGTCGCGGCGGCGGAGGCGGTCTGGACGGGCCGCGCCGAGCACGCCGCGAACATCTCCGGCGGCCTGCACCACGCGATGAGCGGCGCCGCGAGCGGCTTCTGCGTCTACAACGACCCCGCCATCGCGATCGCGTGGCTGCTGCAGAACGGCGCCGAGCGCGTCGCCTACGTCGACATCGACGTGCACCACGGCGACGGCGTCCAGGCCGCCTTCTACGACGACCCGCGCGTCCTGACCATCAGCCTGCACGAGTCGCCGCGCACCCTGTTCCCCGGCACCGGCCTGCCGACCGAGACCGGCGCCGACGGCACGGCGGTCAACGTCGCGCTGCCGCCGGGCACGAACGACGCGGCCTGGCTGCGCGCGTTCGACGCGATCGTCCCGCAGCTGCTGCACCGGTTCCGCCCGCAGGTGCTCGTCACCCAGCAGGGCGCCGACGGCCACGCGCTCGACCCGCTGGCGCACCTGATCCTCACCGTCGACGGGCAGCGGACCGCCTACGCGGCGCTGCACCGGCTCGCGCACGAGACGGCCGGCGGCCGCTGGATGCTGACCGGGGGCGGCGGCTACGAGCTGGTCCAGGTCGTCCCGCGCGCGTGGACGCACCTGCTGGCGGAGGCGTCCGGCGACCCGATCCCGCCGGGGACCGAGACGCCGCGGGACTGGCGCGAGTTCGTCCGGCAACGGACCGAGGAGATCGCCCCGCTCCGGATGACGGACGGGACGGACGTGGTGGAGGTGCATCGGTGGGGGAACGGCTACGACCCGGCGAGCCCGGTCGACCAGGCGATCCTGGCGACCCGGCGGGAGGTCTTCCCCGAACACGGCCTCGACCCGATGACGGACGAGTGATGGCGGACACCGGCAGGCCCCCCGCGCGGGACGAACTGCGCGCGCACCTCGTCCGCACGATGATCGCGGGCGACGTGGCGACGCCGCGGCAGAACAACCTGCTGCACTACCGGCGGATGGCGGCCGGCAACCCGTACTACCAGTTCGGGCTGGAGCTCAAGCCGTCGTGGACCGAGCGCTCCGTGCTGGAGATGATGGTCGAGCGCTGCGGCGTGAACGCCGACCCGAGGCACGTGTACGGGGACGACACGATCGACCCCGAGATCACCCTCGACACGCTGGAGGCGATGGGCGACCGCATCGGCCTCGCGGCGCGCCGCAAGGAGACCGTGGTGATCGCGACGGGGCACCCGGCGACGCTGACCCCGGTCTACCAGGCCGTCGCGCGCGCCCTGGAGGGCGCCGGCTGCCGGATCCTGACGCCGGCGGCGGGCTGGACGTACGAGATCGACATCGACTACGGCGGTTCGGACCTGCGCCGGATCGTCTACGCCGAGCCCGGCGTGGCGATGCTGGAGGGCGAGGACTTCCGCACCCACCACACGCACGACCCGCATCCGATGGAGGCGATGCTCCGCGAGCTCGCCTCCGGTGGTACCGCCGCAGCGTCCGCCGATAGCGGAAACAGCCGGACCACGAGCGGTGAACCGGACGTTTGGCCGGATCTGGCCATCGCCGATCACGGCTGGGCGGGTGCCGCCGGGCAGGCCGGCATCGACACCGTCGGATTCGCGGACTGTAACGACCCGGCGCTGTTCGCCGGCGCCGCCGAAGGCAAGGTCGACGTGGTCGTACCGCTGGACGACGGCGTATCGCCGCACCATTACGCCCCTTTGACGGCCTACCTCCTCGCCCGTGCGGGCCTGTACTCCGGGGTTTGACCTTGCTTACCTTCCGGGGCGGGCGCCGAGCCCGCCACCGGGTGTGACACGGCTGCCGTAACGGTGTTCGTGGGCTTGCGAGACCCCACCGCGAACCTCTGAGTCGCAGGTCATCGCCTGTTTTCGATTGACAACCGCTTGGCCTGCCACCGTCCGTGCCGTCAGCTTCGCGCTCCGTGCGGGAGCAGTGCCGTGGCCGCCGCGCCAGGGTCGGATACGGAAATGTGCGGAACTCCCCTCTTGCGACTGCCGATACGCGATTTACGCTGGAGGAAGTACACGTGCGTGATCAAAGTCACCCGAAGGGCCGGTGCGCGGCACGTGTGGAAGAGGGCGTCCGATGAGCTCAGGCGAGCGACCTCTCAGCGAGGTCAGGTTCCTGACCGTGGCCGAAGTGGCCTCGGTGATGCGGGTGTCCAAGATGACCGTCTACCGCCTCGTCCACTCGGGCGAGCTACCCGCCATCCGGGTGGGCCGCTCGTTCCGGGTCCCCGAACAGGCCGTCCACGACTACCTGCGCGACGCGTACATCGAAGCCGGATAACGGGTGAGGGCGGGGCCGGACGGCACCGCCGAACCTGCCACCCGGCAGTGCAGGGGGCGCCGGGACGGCCCGCCAGGACCGTTCCGGAGCTGGGGAAACAGGACGAGGACCGGCCGGTGGCCGGCAGGCCGCCGCAGCCGGCGACCGGGCGGGCGGGGCATTCCCGATGCCCCGCGCGACCCCGGTCCGGGACCGGTCCGGACACCGCGGGACGGGCGGATCACACCTCCGCCGTCCGACCCGCGCGGCAAGGTGCCCGGCATCACGCGGCGCGCCGGAAAGCGGGCGCGCGGCGGGGTGCCGGACTCCGTGCGCCATGCCGCGGCGAGATCTCCACCTGGGCAGCGGTACCCTTGGGCAGCGGACCGTGCGCGCGTTTCGAGTGATGCTCGCCTGCGGCACGTTCGTCTCCTGCACAACACCCGATACGCCGAGCGAGGTCTCGTGGGCTCTGTCATCAAAAAGCGTCGCAAGCGGATGGCCAAGAAGAAGCACCGCAAGCTGCTGAAGAAGACGCGCATCCAGCGCCGCAACAAGAAGTGAGCACGCCGGCCGCACAGCCGTAAGGGGTGGGGCGCACAGTGCCTGCCAAGCCCGCCGCGGCCCGTGTCGTCCTCGTCACGGGCGTCTCCCGCTTCCTCGGGGCGCGGTTCGCGCACGCCCTGCAGGCCGACCCGGGCATCGAGCGGGTCATCGGGGTGGACACGGTGCCGCCCACGATGCCGCTCGGGCGCACCGAGTTCGTGCGGGTCGACATCCGCACCCCCGGCATCGCCAAGATCATCTCATCCGCGCGGGTCGACACCGTGGTGCACCTCAACCTGGTCACCTCGGCGTCGGTGCCGCGGGCGAAGGTGAAAGAGCTCAACGTCATCGGGACGATGCAGCTGCTCGGCGCGTGCCAGCGCTCGCCCGACGCGCGCAAGCTCGTCGTGCGGTCCTCGGCCGCCGTCTACGGCTCCTCGCCGATGGACCCGGCCGTGTTCACCGAGCGGGACGAGCCCGTCGAGGCGCCGACGTCCGGGTACGCCAAGGACGCCGTCGAGGTCGAGGGGTACGTCCGCGGGCTGACGCGGCGCCGCTCCGACCTGACGGTGTCGGTGCTGCGGTTCGCGAACTTCCTCGGGCCCGGCGTCGACTCGCCGCTGACGCGGTACCTGCGCATGCCCGTCGTCCCGACGGTGCTGGGCTTCGACCCGCGGCTGCAGTTCGTCCACGAGGACGACGGCGTCGAGGTGCTGCGGCGGATGACCGTCGAGGACCATCCCGGCTGCTACAACGTGGCCGGCGACGGCGTGCTGCTGCTGTCGCAGGCGCTGCGCCGCGCGGGCCGTCCGTACGTGCCCGTCCCGGCGCCGTCCATCTCGCTGTTCGGCGACATGGGGCGGCGCTTCGCCGGCATGTCCGGGTTCTCGCCCGAGCTGCTGCGCTGGCTCACCTACGGCCGGGTCATCGACACGACGGCCCTGGAGGACGAGCTGGCGTGGCGCCCGAAGTACGGGTCGGAGGCGGCGTTCGCCGACTTCGCCGCCACCCGGGGCCTCGGACGCCACGGGCCGGCCGCCCGGCTGGCGGCCGCGCTGCTGCGCGGCTGACACGACGCCGGCGCGGCCCGCGGCCGCGCGGCGGAAAGGAGGCAGGATGATGCACGCCCGCCACGAGGACGACGAGGGCGCGCAGGTCATCCGGCTCGACTCGGCCCGCCAGGACGGCGGCGAGGCGGGCGGGCCGGACGGCGCGGGCTCCGGCTCCGGTGCGGGCCCCGGGCCGCTCGAACGCGGCATCGCCTCCGGCCTGGCGTTCCTGCGCCGCCGCATCGCGGGCGATTACGAGGTCGACGAGTTCGGGTACGACCCCGACTTCAACGAGTCCGTGCTGCTGCCCGCCGCCCGCGCCCTCTACGAGCGCTGGTTCCGCGTCGAGCTCGCGGGCCTCGAGAACGTCCCGGCGGACGGCGGCGCGCTGATCGTCGCCAACCACTCCGGCACGCTCCCGCTCGACGCGCTGATGCTGTCGGTCGCGCTGCACGACCACGCCCGCCGGTGCGTCCGGCTCCTCGGCGCCGACCTCGTCTACCAGGTGCCCGTCCTCGCGCACATGGCCCGCAAGGCCGGCCACACCCTGGCCTGCCAGGCCGACGCCGCGCGGCTGCTCGGCAAGGGCGAGCTCGTCGGGGTGTTCCCCGAGGGCTTCAAGGGCGTCGGCAAGCCGTTCGCCGAGCGCTACAAGCTGCAGCGCTTCGGCCGCGGCGGCTTCGTCGGCACCGCGCTGCGCGCCGGCGTCCCGATCGTCCCGGCCGCCATCGTCGGCGCCGAGGAGATCTACCCCAAGATCGCCGACCTGCGGCCGCTGGCCCGGCTGCTCGGCCTGCCCTACTTCCCGGTCACCCCGACGTTCCCGCTGCTCGGCCCCGCCGGGCTCATCCCGCTGCCGTCCAAGTGGATGATCCAGTTCGGCGAGCCGATGACGCTGGATGACTACGCCGCCGAGGACGCCGACGACCCGATGACCGTCTTCAACCTCACCGACCACGTCCGCGAGAACGTCCAGCAGATGCTCTACGACACGCTGCTGCGCCGGGGGCCCGCGTTCTTCTGACGCTCCGTTTCGGGGCGCGCCCTAGAGTGATCGCATGCCATCGCTGCGCACCCGGATGGTCGCCCGTGACCTGGCCGAACCCCACCGCGCCTCCAGCCCGCTGGAGCTGCTGTTCGACCTGACCTTCGTCGCCGCCGTGTCGCAGGCCGCCGGACGCCTCGCCCACGCGACGGAGGAGGCGCACGCCGCCGGCGCAGCCGGGGCGTTCCTCGCGGTCTTCTTCGCCATCTGGTGGGCGTGGATGAACTTCACCTGGTTCGCCTCCGCCTACGACACCGACGACGTCCCGTACCGCGTCATGACGTTCGTGCAGATGGCCGGCGTGCTGGTGCTCGCCGCCGGAGTGCCGTCCGCGTTCGACGGCGACTTCACCACCGTCACCATCGGCTACCTCGTCATGCGCGTCGGCCTGGTGAGCCTGTGGACGCGCGCCGCGATCGCCCACCCGGAGGGGCGCGCCACGGCCACCCGCTACGCGGTCGGCGTCTCGCTCGTCCAGGTGCTCTGGGTCTCCCGGCTCGCCCTGCCCGGCGACGGCCCGGCCTGGGCGTTCATCGTCTGCGCCCTGGCGGACCTGTCGGTCCCGCTGTTCGCCGAACGGCCCCGGATGACCACCTGGCACCCGCACCACATCGCCGAACGGTACGGGCTGTTCACGATCATCCTGCTGGGCGAGAGCGTCCTCGCCGCGACGAACGCCGTCCAGGGCGCGGTCGCGCACGGCCTCAGCGCCGGCCTCGTCGTCATCGCCCTCGCCGGCCTGGCCATCCTGTTCACGGTCTGGTGGATCTACTTCTCCGAGGAGCCCGGCGAGGGACTCGCGGACCGCCGCGACCGCTCGTTCGTCTGGGGCTACGGCCACTACCTGATGTTCGCGGCCCTCGCCGCCCTCGGCGCCGGCCTCGAGGTCGCCGTCGCGTCCGCGGGCGAGGGCGAGCACGGCATCGAGGCGGACGCGACGACCGTGGTCGCGGCCACGGCCGTCCCCGTCGCGATCGCGCTGGCCATGCTGTGGGCCCTGCACGCCCCGCTCGGCAACGTCACCGTCCCGCCCCACTTCATCGCCGTCGCGGCCGTCCTCGTCCTGCTCACCGTGCTCGGCGCGCCGACCATCGGCGTCGCCGCCTCGCTCACGGCGATCGCCGTCGTGCTGGTGCTGCTCATAGCCGCCGTCCTCGCCCGCCAGACCCGCGCCACCTGACGCGGTCGGCAACATTTCCCCGGATCCGCCGTCTCTGGCTTAAGATCGTCCAGTTCGCGCCGTCGGGGCGCGAACGAAGGACGGGGGTCCCATGGCAGGCGAGATCGTCGCGCACGAGGTGCAGATCGACGTCGGCGGCTCCACGCCGATGAACGCGTTCCTGGCCCGCCCGGCGGACGGCGCCCACCCGGTGGTCCTCGTCTGCGCGGAACTGTGGGGCCTGACCGACCAGGTCCGCGACATCGCCCGGCAGATCGCCGAGCTCGGCTATGTCGCCGTCGCGCCCAACCTCTACCACCGCTCGGGCCCCGAGACCGCGGCCGGTTTCGCCGAAAGCGACGCCAACCGCACGCACGCCTTCGACCTCCTCGGCCGCCTCACCCGCGACGACGTGGAGACCGACCTGCGCGCCTGCGTCGCCCACGCCCGCGAGCACGCGAACGCCACCGGAAAGACCGGCGTCCTCGGCTTCAGCCTCGGCGGCCACATCGCCTTCTTCGCCGCGACCCGCCTCGACCTCGCCGCCGCCGCGATCTACTACCCCGGCTGGCTCCCCGTAGCGGGCACCGCCCTCAGCCGCCCGACCCCGCTCCTGGACGACGCCCCCGCCATCGCCGCCCGGGACGTCCGGACGCTGATGTTCTTCGCCGAACTCGACCACGTCATCGACGCCGGCCAGCGCGATCAGATCAGCGCGGCTCTTGACTCGGCGGGCGTCCGCCACGAGGAGATCGTCTACCCGGGCGCCCAGCACGCCTTCTTCTTCCCCGGCCGTCCTCCCTACGACAAGGCCGCCGCCGACGACTCCTGGACCCGGGTCCAGGACCTTTTCGACAGAGAACTCACGCAGTAGCGCGCTTGGTGGGGGCGGCGCCTGTTGTGGTGGTGTCTTTGGGGCGGTGCTCTGGGGGCGTGCTTTTAGGGGCGGTGCTCTTAGGGATGGTGCTCTTTCGGGCGGTGCTTTAGGGGCGGTGTCTGTGCGGGGTCTTCGTGTCCTGAGCGGTAAGGGTGTTCGGGCGGTGGGGCGGCGCTGCGTACGGGGCCGCCCCTCCAAAGTCAAGGGCGCCTTCGGCGTCGCTTCGCGATGGACTTCGTCCA